>DATKMF010000077.1:0-24128 GCA_035542015.1 Candidatus Cybelea sp. | reverse complement strand
CCGGGCACGTCCACGAAGGTGACGATCGGGATGTTGTAGCAGTCGCAGAAGCGCACGAAGCGCGCGGCCTTGCGGCTGGAATCGATGTCGAGGCAGCCCGCCAGCACCATCGGCTGGTTGGCGACGATGCCGACGGTTTCGCCCGCCATGCGGCCGAGGCCGATCAGGATGTTCTTGGCATGCTCCGGCTGCAGCTCGAAGAAGTCGCCCTCGTCGACGACCTTCTGGATCAGCTCCTTCATGTCGTAAGGCTTGTTCGGATTGACCGGCACCAGCGTGTCCAGGGACATCTCGTCGCGATCGATCGGGTCCGGCGTCTCGCGGGCCGGCGCCTTCTCGCGGTTGGAGGCGGGCAGGAAGTCGACGAAGCGGCGCACTTGCAGCAGCGCCTCGACATCGTTCTCGAAGGCGAGATCGGCGACCCCAGACTTCTGCGAATGCGTGAGCGCGCCGCCCAGCTGCTCGTGGGTCACGCTCTCATGGGTGACGGTCTTCACCACGTCGGGCCCGGTGACGAACATGTAGGAGCTGTCCTTCACCATGAAGATGAAGTCGGTCATGGCCGGCGAGTAGACGGCGCCGCCGGCGCAGGGTCCCATCACCAGCGAGATCTGCGGCACGACGCCGGAGGCCATGATGTTGCGCTGGAAGACTTCGGCGTAGCCGGCCAGCGACGCGACGCCTTCCTGGATCCGCGCGCCGCCGGAATCGTTGAGCCCGATCACCGGCGCCCCGACCTTCATGGCGTGGTCCATGATCTTGCAGATCTTCTCGGCATGGGCTTCCGAGAGCGAGCCGCCGAAGACGGTGAAGTCCTGGCTGAAGACGAAGACCAGGCGGCCGTTGATCGTGCCATAGCCGGTGACGACGCCGTCGCCGGGCACGCCCTGCTCCGCCATGCCGAAATCGACCGAGCGGTGCTCGACGAACATATCCCATTCCTCGAAGGAATCGGCGTCGAGCAGGAGCTCGATGCGCTCGCGCGCGGTCAGCCGGCCCTTCGAATGCTGGGCGGCGACCCGGCGCTCGCCGCCGCCGGCGCGCGCGGCCGCCCGCTTCTCCTCCAGCCGTCGTAGGATTTCCTGCATCGATATTCCCCTGGGCGTCGTTGCGGCGGACGCCGATTTAAGTCCCACTTAGCAGAAAGGGTTAAGTTTAACCAGCCGCCAAGAGGTCCAGGAGCCGGCGTGCGTGGAGGATGTCGGCGGCCTGGCCGGCGCGGCGGCGCTCGGCTTCGGGGTCGCTGCCCCAGCGCTCGGCTTGATAGAGTTCGTCGAGCTGGGCCGCGGCGCTCGCCTCCTCGGGCGATAGCCGCCCTTCGAGCACCGCAAGCCCGATCACCAGTGAGCCGGCAGCACCGGTGATGGCAGCGAGCGCGGTCAGACGAAGATCGTCCATCGACTCGACGGCGCGGGCGAGGACGTCCAGCGCGGCTTTAGATTGCGGCACGGCCATCACCCCCGCCGCGCACTTCAATGCGACATCGTACCGGGCGCGCAGCCATTCGAGCAGCGGGTCCCAGGTGGCGATCTGCCGCGCCGTGAGCTCCGCCGGCGCCTCGGCGCGATAGCAGATGAGATCCGTCGCGGCGTATTGCGCGGTCTCGGCGACGATGCGTGCGCGTTGGGGTCCGACGCGGTCGAGCGCCGTGCTGACGAGCTGCATCAGCGGCATGGTGTTCGGCTTCACCTTGGCGTCCTGCGCTGCCCATTCGGCGGCGATCGCTTCGGCGAGCGCGCGGCTATCCAGCACGAGATCGCGCCGCGCCGGCGTCTTCACCACCTTGCCGTCGAGCGCGATGCTCCAGCCACCGGAGACGGGCACGGCAGCGGCCTCGCGATAGAAGCGGCGGTTGACGTCGATGCTCATGCTGCAGGCGTCGTCAATTGCCGAAGACGCCGCCGAGACCCTTGCCGACGTTGTCCAGCATCTGGCCGGCGCCTTCGCCCGCCTTCTTGGTGGCGTCGATCGCGTCCTGGCCGAGCTCCTTGGCACCCTGGCCGACGCCTTCTCCCGCTGTGCCGAGGCCGTTCAAGATCTTCTCCCCCGCCGAGCTCTGCTTCGCCTTGGCGCCGGCCGCCGCCGCGTCGAGGCAGGGATTGGAGCCGAGATCCTTCGAAGCGCCCAGGCCGGTCAGGGAGGAGAGCACGCCGAAGGTCGCGGTGTTGGCGGCGCGCGCAGCAAAGTCGGCGGTGTTGCCGACGGCGCCCAGCGGATCTGGTGCCACGGCGGGATGCGACAGCGTGCCCCCGACGTTGAGCGGCACCGCGAGATTGGCGAGATTGACCTGCTTCGAATTGCTGTCGAGATGAAGATGCAGCGATTCGTCGCGCAGGTTGACGTCGCCGGTGCCGACGACGGTGACGCCCGGCGTGTCGAGCACCATGGTCTTCGCGCCGGCGATGCCGTCGACCGCCTGGAAATCGGTCGCCATGCAGTTGACGCGCGCGGCATCGCCGGTGCCGCCAAAGGTGACCAGCTGAAAGAGATCGGCGAACATCAACCGCGCGAAATCGTTGCGGATGGCGCCCTGCCCCATCTCCATATGGATGCCGCCATTCAGTCCCGCCATCAGGTCGCGCAGCGAGGCGCCCGGCCCTTGCACAGCCGCCTCGAGATTGACCTTGCCCGCGGTCAGCGCGCCGCCGAGGCCGAGCGCATCCAGCAGCGGGGCGCCGTCGACATTGCTGGCGCGCAGCCTGGCCTCGATCTTGGCTGGCGCCGCAGCGCCATCGACATTGGCGGCAAGGCCGAGATTGCCTTGGCCGAGCCCGGCGGTCAGGCTGACGATCTTCAGCTTGCCGGAATCGAGCGCGGAATCGAGCGTCAGGTTGTCGAGCGTGGTCTTGCCGAGGATCGCCTGCTGGGCATTGAGGCGGAACTGACCGTTGACCGCCTTCAACGCCGAGAAGTCCCACGGCGCCGCGGAGAAGACGCGGCCGTCGGTCGATTTTGCCCCCGATGCTGCCGGCGAAACGCCGAGATCGGCGAAATCGAGATGGCTCGAGGCGAGCGCCATGTTGAGGCTCGGCGGCACTGCCGAGGGATCGGCATCGATATGGCCCGTAAAATCTGTGCCCCCGATCTTCCCGGCGAAATCGTCGAGCGCGAAACGGGTGTCGGCATTGCTGAGCTTGCCGCGCAGCTGGAACGCGCCGAGGCCCGGCATCTGAACCCCGAACAGCGGCGCAAGATCCGACGCGCGGCTGCCGGAGAGCGTGAGATCGAGCGCGACCCCTTTCATCTGGCCTGGGTTGTCGATCTGGCCCTTGATCGCGAGATCGGCGCCGACGATCTGGCCGGTCGCATTGATCGGCAGCGGTCCCTGCACGAAGCTCGCGGGAGTGCCCGTGATGCCGTTCAGCGTGACCGGAAGGGTGTCGATCTTGCCGGCGAAACTGAAGCCGAGGCTGTCCGGCGTTGCGCTGGATGAGAGCGTGAGCCTGTCCACCTCAAGGGTGCGCACCTGCCCTGTCGTGCCGCTGCGCAGCCGGATCTTCGCGTTCTCGATGCTGGCCTCGCCGACGTCCGGCAGCGGAGCGGCCCCGCCCGAACCGCCGGCAGCGCCATTGCCCATCACCCAGTTGCCTTTGCCAGTCTTGTCGGTCTCGAGCAGGATGTCGGCACCGATGAGATGCAGGCGCGTGATCCGGATCTGGCTGGAGAGCAGCGGCAGCAGCGCGACGTCGGCTTCGAGATGATCGAGCTTCACCATCTGGGGCTCGGAGCCCCAATCGGCATTGCGGAACGAGACCTGGTCGATGACGAGGCGCGGCGTCAGCGAGAGGCCCACCTTGACGTCGCCGGCGAGCACCAGATCGCGCCCGGTCGCCGCTTTGACCTGCTGCTGGACCAGCTCCTTGTAGCTGTTGAAATCGATCGAGCGGATGATGGCGAAGAGGGCCGCGGTCGCGCCCACGACGATGATCACCAGCACGGTCAGGAGGCGCTTGATGCGCATAAGGTCGGCTCCGCTGCTTCTGGAGTGCGATTTTACCGGCGGGCGGAGAGCGATTGCAAACGGTCGATCAGCTCGTTGGGGTGGCTCAGGACGGCGACAGCCCCTGCGGCAACCAGCTCCTCGGGCGGATGGTAGCCCCAGGCGACGCCAATCGCCGTCGCACCCGCGGACCGCGCCATCTCCATGTCGAAGCTGGTGTCGCCGATGACGACCGTCTCATCCGGATCGACGACGGTTTCGGCCATGGCGCGGAGCACCATTTCGGGATCGGGCTTGGAGCGACAGTGGTCCGGCGTCTGCAGGGTGTGGAACCGCTCCCGGAGGCCGAGGCCGCGCAGCGTATGCTCGAGGCCCGCCAGGTTCTTGCCGGTGGCGACGCCGAGGAAAATCTCGGGTGCCGCCAGGGAATCGATCAGCTCGCGCACCCCCTCGAACAAGGGCTCTTGCAGTTCGGTGCGGGCGCGGAGCTCGCGCACGATCTCGCGATAGGCGTCGGCGAGCCTGGCGATCATGATCGGATCGGCGTTGCCGAGCATGCGCTCGACGGCGATCTCGAGCGTCAATCCGACCTGGCGGCGGATCGCCTCGGGCGTCGGCGCATCGAGACCGAAACGGGTCCAGGCAGCGATCATGCCGGCGACGATATTGTGCTGGCTGTCCACCATGGTCCCATCGCAATCGAACACGACCAGGCGATAGTGACCGATATCGACCATGCTATCTCCGAATCCGCGGCAGCGCCGCGAAGGGGTCGTCCGCAGGCTCCGCAGAGAAGCCGAAGAACTTCCACGTAGCCGCCATATGCGGCGGCAGCGGCGCCGTGGCCGCGATCCAGCCCTTGCGCGGATGGGGAATGCGGATCGAGCGGGCGTGGAGATGAAGCTTCCGCGGCAGGTTCTCGCGCGCGAGCTGCGCCTCGGCACCGCCATATTTGCCGTCACCGAGGATCGGCGTGCCGAGAATCACGCAATGGGCCCGCAGTTGGTGGGTGCGACCGGTCTCCGGCATCAGCGCTAACCAAGCCGCGCGGTTGCCGGCATGCTCGACGACGGCATAGCGCGTGACGGCGCGCCTGCCCTCCTCCTCGTCGATGCCGACCCGTTCGCCCCAGCCATGGTCCGCGTGCTTCGACAATGGCGCATCAATGGTCCCACGCATCGGTTTCGGCACGCCGACGACCACGGCCCAGTAGATCTTCTCTGCCGACTTGTCGCGGAAGGATTCAGCCAGATCGCGCGCCGCCTTGCCATTGCGGGCCAGCACCAGGACGCCACTCGTATCCTTGTCGAGCCGATGCACCAGGCGCGGCCGCTCACTCGCCTCAAATTTGAGGCCGTCGAGCATGGCATCCAAATTCCTGTCCAGCCCGGTGCCGCCTTGGACCGCGAGGCCCGCCGGCTTGTTGATCACCAGCACGTCCGCGTCTTTGTAGAGCACGGCGTCGTGCAGCATCTTGGTGTCGCGCTCGGAGACGGGCTTCGCCTTGGGGCCGCCCTTCGGCGCATCCACCTCTTGTGCCGGCGCGATCGGCGGCACGCGCACCGTCTGCCCGGCTTCGATGCGATCGCTGGCCTTCGCGCGCTTGCCGTCGAGGCGGATTTGGCCGGTGCGGAGCAGCTTCTCCAGGCGGCCGTGGCTCACTTCGGGAAAGCGCTTCTTGAACCAGCGATCCAGGCGCTGGTCGGCATCGTCTGCGGCTATGGTGATTTGTCGGACGCCCGACATCAGAGCGCGGGCGGTTTGGGCTAAGCGGCCTTGCGGTCGCGCTTCAGCCAGTTCAGCAGCTGCTCGCTGCTCATCAAATAGACGCCGATCTGCGCCAGTTCGTCGAGGCCGGCGTCGCTGGCGCCGGAGATGGCGTCGGTGGCGAGGACGATGCGGAAATCTCTGTTGGAAGCGGCGTATACCGTGGAGCGAGGGGAGGTCGGGAAGTCGGTGCCGCAGATGACGATGGTGGTGATGCCGAGGGACTTCAGGTGATCTTCAAGCGGGGTCTGGAAGAAGGCGGAAAGTCGCGATTTGTAGCAGACCCATTCGCGGTGGCCGATCTCCTGCAGCTTGCCGTCGAGCAGCAGCTCCGGCTCGAGCCGCTGGCCGACGCTCGGCTTCAATTCGTCGATCAGTTCCGCACCCGAGGTGCCCGGCATGACGATGCGCTGGCCGGTCTCGATGGCGGCGCGGTGGCAGAGATCGACGTTGGAGCCGTCGCAGCGATAGAGCCGGACGGCGTGCACGATCGGGGCACCGGCGGCACGGAAGGCATCGATCATGCGGCGCATGGCCGGGATGGTGGCGAGCGCACCGCCGACCGAAGCCGGGGCGCTGGGCAGCACGAAGTCGCGCTGGGCGTCGATGGTGATCAATGCGACCCGTTCGCGCTCCGGCGCCAAGTACTCTTGCATGCTGCCCCGAACCTCTTCGAACGGGCCTGACGCCTAGGCCCCATGATCACATTTCGGCGCAACCCTAGCCCTGCCCCAGAACAGCGGCAAGCCCATGACGCGCATGGCTCAAGCGACAAGCATGCAAGGCTTTTTTTCTTGCAAGGGATGGCGGCGTCAAATGCCGTTCAACTGTTGTTCTCGCCCTCGCGCTTGCCGCGAAGGCGATCCCAGTACTCCAGGCGCTTGATGATCTCGCGCTCGAAACCACGCTCCTGCGGCTGATAGAAGCGACGGCGCGCCATGGTTTCAGGGAAGTAGTTCTGACCCGAAAAGCCTTCGGCCGTGTCGTGGTCGTATTCGTAGCCCTTCGAATACCCGAGCTCCTTCATCAACCTTGTGGGCGCATTGAGGATATGCTTCGGCGGCATGAGCGACCCGGTCTCGCGGGCGGCCGCGGTCGCGGCGCCGAAGCCGCGATAGGCCGCGTTCGATTTCGGCGCAGTGCCGAGATAGATCACGCATTGCGCGATGGCGAGCTCGCCTTCGGGCGAACCGAGGCGCTCATACGCGTCCCAGGCCGCGAGCGCCTGGACGAGCGCGTTGGGGTCGGCCATGCCGATATCCTCGACTGCGAACCGCACCAGCCGGCGCACGACGTAGAGAGGGTCTTCGCCGCCCGCCAGCATGCGTGCCAGCCAGTAGAGGCCTGCATCGGTGTCCGAGCCGCGCAGCGACTTGTGAAGCGCGCTGATGAGGTTGTAGTGCCCCTCCTGCGCCTTGTCGTAGAGCGGCGCGCGCTTCTGCACCGCTTTGGTCAAACCATCGATATCGAGCTTCTTCTCCGGCGGAAAGCGGAACAGCTCCTCGGCCAAGTTGAGGAGATAGCGCCCGTCGCCGTCGGCCATCGCCCGCATGGCCGCCCGCGCGTCGACCGTCAAAGGCAGCTCCTGGTGCATCGTGGCTTCGGCGCGCTGGAGCAGCTGTTCCATGGCGGCATCGTCCAGCCGATTGAGCACGAAAACCTGGCAGCGCGATAGAAGCGCACCGTTCAATTCGAAGGACGGGTTCTCGGTGGTGGCGCCGACCAGAATGACGGTGCCGTCCTCGACATAGGGCAGAAAGCCGTCCTGCTGGGCACGATTGAAGCGATGGATCTCATCGACAAAGAGCAGCGTGCCTTCGCCGATGCGACGCCGCTCCTTCGCCGCCTCGAACACCTTCCGCAAGTCCGCGACGCCGGAGAAGACGGCCGAGAGCGGCTCGAAATGGAGGTCGACCCGCTCGGCGATCAGGCGCGCGAGCGTGGTCTTGCCGCAGCCGGGCGGACCCCAGAGAATCATGGAGGCGATCCGGCCGCTCTCCAGCATGCGACCGATCGGGCCTTCGCGGCCGATCAGGTGATCCTGGCCGACCGCCTCCTCGATCCGCCGGGGCCGCAGCCGATCGGCCAGGGGCCGCGGCGCGTTCTGCTCGAAGAGCGTAGCCAAGTCAGCGGACCTCGATCGTCTTCACCTGGCCGTTGCGGCTCACCGTGAGGGCCCAGGTATCGGTCGGCTTCGCCAAGGCAGCGACGACGTCGTCGACCGAGCCGACTGCATCACCGTTGATTTTGATCAAGATATCACCGGGCTCCAGTCCCAGCCGCTGGTCGGCAAAGCTGCCGCGCTGGAGCTTCAGGATGACAACGCCCTGCCAATCGCCGATGCCGAGCTCGTCGCTGACAGCCGGCGAGAGATTCGCGATGACCGCGCCGACGAGCGGCTGCTTCCCCTTCAGAACCGTCTCCTGCCGCGGCGGCTGCTCGGGCGCCGCGATGAGATCGACCGGTGCGTCCTGCTGCTGGCCCCGTCGCACGTATTCGACTTTGGCGCTGGCCCCAACCTTCAACGTGGCAAGACGGAAGCGCAGGCCGCCGGGATCGGCGACGTCGCGGCCGTTGATGCCGATGATGACGTCACCCGGCTTGATGCCGGCATGATCGGCGGGCCCGTTCGGATAGATCTGCTTCACCACGACGCCGCCGGGGTGCGGCAAGCCCATGCTGGTCGCGATATCGGCGGTCACGGCCTCGCCGGAGACGCCGATCCAAGGCTGCACCAGTTTCCCGCCGCTGGCCTCGGCGTCGAGCACGCGCGCCACCATGTTCGAGGGGATGGCGAAGCCGATGCCGATATTGCCGCCGCTCTTCGAATAGATCGCGGTGTTGATGCCGACCAGCTTGCCGTCGGTCGAGATCAAGGCGCCGCCGGAATTGCCGGGATTGATCGCGGCGTCGGTCTGGATGTAGTAGCCGTAGTCGCCGATCCCCACATTGGTGCGGGCGAGCGCCGAGATGATGCCCATCGTCACCGTCTGCCCGACGCCAAACGGATCGCCGATGGCGAGCACCAGATCCCCGACATTGATCTCGTCGGAATCCTTGAGCTCGAGGGTCGGCAGCTTCTCGCCCTTGGGATCGATCTTCAGGATCCCGATGTCGAACTTGTCGTCGGCGGCGATCACTCGGGCCGGGAACTCGCGGCCGTCGTGCAGCACGACCCGGATCTCGTCGGCGCCGGCGATGACATGGTTGTTAGTGACGATGAGGCCGTCCGGCCGGACGATGACGCCGGAGCCGAGCGAGCTCTGAACGCGCTCCCGCGGCAGGGCCTGACCGCCGAAGAATTGCTGGAAGAAGGGATCGTCGAAGAAGGGGGAGAGCGGCCGCTCCTTGATCACGGTCTTGGTATAGATGTTCACCACGGCCGGCGCCGCCTGCTTCACCAGCGGCGCGAAGGTGAGCGCGATCTGCGCCTTCGACTGCGGCACGGCGTCGTCGGCGGCGGCGAGGCCGAAGGAGAGGGCGAGGCAGGCAAACAGCAGTCCGGCAAGTCGCAGCATCATGCTTCTTTCGTTTCTTCAGCAGCGAGTCTGCGTCAAGACCCTCACCCCAACCCTCTCCCGTAGGGAGAGGGGGCTCACAGAGCGCGTGCTATCGCCCGGCCAGATGGCCGCAGCAACAGCGCCCCTTCTCCCGCAGGGAGAAGGACGGGATGAGGGTCTTGACGCAGCGGGCATACTATCAAGCATAGGGACGCCGTTTAAAAGCAAAGGGGCGGCATCGCCTGCCGCCCCCGAAATCCGAAGCCTGTACGGCGCCGTTACGCCGCCGCTTCCTCGGTCTCCTCCTTCTCGGCGGTCGGACCGGAATCCTGGCCCTTGGCGGCGGGGTCGCGGTCCACGAACTCGATGACCGCCATCGGCGCCATGTCGCCATAGCGGAAGCCCGCCTTCAGCACCCTCGTATAGCCGCCGGGCCGCGCCTTGTAGCGGTCGGCGAGCACGGTCAGGAGCTTCGTCACCAGCTTCTCGTCGTGGAGCTCGGAGAGGAGCTGGCGCCGGGCATGGAGCCCGCCACGCTTGCCCAAGGTGACCATCTTCTCGACGATCGGGCGCAAGTCCTTGGCCTTCGGCAGGGTGGTCTTGATCTGCTCGTGCTTCACCAGCGCCTGCGCGAGGTTCATGAACAGCGCCTTGCGATGGCTGCTGGTCCGGTTGAGCTTACGCCCGGAAAGACCGTGACGCATGGTTCCTCTCCTCTCTCCGTGGCCTTCCGACTAGATGGCAAGGCCGATTGCACATCCCGACCGCCGCCGCATCCTGCGATGCCGTGATCGATCGAGCTCGGGCTGGGATAGCCCTTACTCAGACTCTCAGTACGGCTCGTCGAGCCGCTTCGCCAGCTCTTCGATGTTCTCCGGCGGCCAGTTCGGAATCTCCATGCCCAGATGGAGGCCCATCTGCGCCAGCACTTCCTTGATCTCGTTCAGCGACTTGCGGCCGAAGTTCGGGGTCCGGAGCATCTCCGCCTCGGTCTTCTGCACCAGATCGCCGATATAGACGATATTGTCGTTCTTCAGGCAGTTCGCCGAGCGCACCGACAATTCGAGCTCGTCCACCTTCCTGAGCAAGTTCCGGTTGAACGGCGGCTCGGCCGTACGCTCTTCCGAGATGACCGCGGTCGGCTCTTCGAAGTTGATGAAGAGCTGCAGCTGATCCTGCAGGATGCGGGCGGCAATCGCGACCGCATCCTCCGGAGTCATGGCGCCGTTGGTCTCGATCTGCAGCGACAGCCGGTCATAATCGGTGACCTGACCGACGCGGCTGTTCTCGACCTTGTAGGAGACCTTGCGCACCGGCGAGAAGATCGCATCGACCGGGATCAAGCCGATCGGCGCGTCCTCGGGACGGTTCTGCGACGAGGCGATATAGCCCTTGCCGGTGTTGACCGTGAATTCGATCGCCAGGTTGGCGCCCTGGTCCAGGGTGCAGATCACGAGATCCGGGTTGAGGATCTCGATGTCGTGGCCGGCTTCGATCTGGCCCGCCTTCACTTCGCCCGGGCCCTGCGCCTTCAGGCGCATGCGCTTCGGGCCGTCGCCCGACATGCGGAGCGCCACCTGCTTGATGTTGAGGACGATGTCGGTCACGTCCTCGCGCACGCCGGGGATCGAGGAGAACTCGTGCAGCACGCCCTCGATATGCACCGCGGTCACCGCGGCGCCCTGCAGCGACGACAGGAGCACGCGCCGGAGCGCGTTGCCGAGCGTGAGGCCGAAACCCCGCTCCAGCGGCTCGGCGACGATGGTGCCCGCGCGCTTGGCGTCTCCGCCGACGTCAACCTTCTTGTTCGGCTTGATCAACTCGGTCCAATTCTTCTGAATCACGGTCTTCGCCCTTTCATATCGAGGCCCGCAGCCATCCAATCGCTCGGGCCCCAACGATCCGATAAAAAACGCCACTCCGATGAGAAAACTCGAAAAGCGGACCCGTCATGTCGCGGATCCGCCTTCGACTCATTGGCCGGGTCGGAGCGACCCGGCGGTAATCCGATCAGACGCGCCGGCGCTTCGGCGGCCGACACCCGTTATGCGGGATCGGCGTCACGTCGCGGATCGACGTGATGGTGAAGCCGGCGGCCTGCAGCGCGCGCAAGGCGCTCTCGCGGCCGGAGCCAGGCCCGCGGACCTGGACTTCGAGGGTCTTCACGCCATGCTCCATCGCCTTCTTGGCGGCAGCGTCGGCGGCCACCTGCGCGGCGTAGGGCGTCGACTTGCGCGAGCCCTTGAACCCGTTCGAGCCCGACGAGGCCCAGGCAACGGCATTGCCCTGGTCGTCGGTGATGGTGATCATGGTGTTGTTGAAGCTGGCGTTCACATGCGCGACGCCGGAGGTGATGTTCTTGCGCTCGCGCCGCTTGACGCGACCGCCGCCGGGAGCTCCGCCTGCCGCTACTGGTTTGGCCATGTCGTTTCCGTTCCTTGAGCCTTGCGCAGCGGATCAGCCGCCGCGAATACCTTACTTCGTGACCTGCTTCTTGCCGGCGATCGCGACCGCCTTGCCCTTGCGGGTGCGCGCGTTGGTGTGCGTGCGCTGGCCATGGACCGGCAGGCCCTTGCGGTGCCGCAGGCCGCGGTAGCAGCCGAGGTCCATCAGGCGCTTGATGTTCATGGCGGTCTGGCGACGAAGGTCGCCTTCGACCGTATAGCCCTGGTCGATGACTTCGCGGATCTTCACGACCTCGGCGTCGGTCAGCTGGCTGACGCGCCGGTCGGCCGGAATGCCCACCTTCTCGACGATTTCCTTGGCCTTCGCCGGGCCGAT
Organism: Candidatus Cybelea sp.; assembly: GCA_035542015.1. Lineage (GTDB taxonomy): Bacteria > Pseudomonadota > Alphaproteobacteria > Dongiales > Dongiaceae > Dongia. The sequence continues at coordinate 12,140 of DATKMF010000077.1, read as the reverse complement.
CCCGGTGATGTAGGTCAGGCCGATCACAACCCGCTTTTGCGTCGGGATGTTGACGCCAGCGATACGCGCCACGTTGGTCTCCTCAATGTTCCCGGATCAAGGCAACACGAAACAGCTCGGTCACCTGGGTGTCGAGAGGCGGGGAATATATAGACAGAATCGCCCGCCCGTCAACCGCCAAGCCAGATCCGTGCCAGCTTGACTTTCTCTATGTATAACAGCGGCTTACCGGCCGACGCCCTGGAGCACCCGGTCGATTTGCCGCGCCACGTCCGCCATCTCGGCCATGCCGTCCACGGCATGCAACAGGCCCTGCTTCCGATAGTAGGGAAGGATGGGCGCCGTCTGCTGGTGATAGGCGACGAGGCGTGCCTTCACCGTTTCGGCATTGTCGTCCTTGCGGCGCACGAACTCGCGGCTGCCGCACTTGTCGCACACCCCATCGACCTTCGGCCGGTGGAACTGGTCGTGATAGCCGGTCCCGCACTTGGCACAGGCGAAACGGCCCGAAATCCGTTCGATCAGCGCATTGTCATCGACCTCGAGCTCGATGACCGCATCGATCTTCTTGCCCTTCCGCGTCAACATCGCATCCAGCGCCTCGGCCTGGGCCACCGTGCGCGGAAAGCCGTCCAGGATGAAGCCCTTGGCGCAGTCCGGCTGGTCGATGCGGTGGTCGATCATCTCGATCACGATCGCGTCGGACACAAGCTGGCCGGCGTCCATGATCTTCTTCGCCTCGCGCCCGAGCGGCGAGCCCGACGCGACCTCCGCCCGCAACATGTCTCCGGTCGAAAGCTGGACCAGCCCGCGCTGGTCGGTAATCCTCTTGGCCTGGGTCCCTTTGCCAGCCCCCGGCGGACCCAGCAGAATCAGATTCACCCGCTCTCCCCCCTAGATTCAACGCCTCAACGGCGACCCCTGAGCTTGGCCTTCTTGATGAGGCCCTCGTATTGATGCGCCAGCAGATGCGAATGGATCTGGGCCACCGTGTCCATGGTGACCGAGACCACGATCAGCAGGCTGGTGCCGCCGAAATAGAACGGGATCGCGTAGTTCGCGATCAGCACCTCGGGCAGCGCGCAGACGACGCAGAGATAGGCCGCACCCAGCACGGTCAGGCGCGTCAGCACGAAGTCGAGGTATTCCGCGGTGTTCTTGCCTGGCCGGATGCCCGGGATGAAGCCGTTGTACTTCTTCAGATTGTCGGCGGTGTCGTCCGGGTTGAAGACGATCGCCGTGTAGAAGAAGGCGAAGAACACGATCAGCGCGCAGTAGAGCGCGATGTAGAGCGGCTTGCCGTGGCCGATATAGGTCAGCACCCACTGAATCCAGCCGGGCGCCCCGGCGCTGGAGCCGTAGAAGCCGGCGACCGTCAAAGGCAGCAGCAGCAGCGACGAGGCGAAGATCGGCGGGATGACGCCCGAGCTGTTCAGCTTCAACGGCAGATGCGAGGATTCGCCGCCGAACATCTTGTTGCCGACCTGGCGCTTCGGATATTGCACGATCAGGCGCCGCTGCGCCCGTTCGAAGTAGACGATCCCGGTGATGACGGCGACCACGCCGACGACAACCGCGAGCACGAACGGCACACTGATCGAACCGGTCCAGAGCTGCTGGAACATCTGTCCGATCGCGGTCGGCAGGCGCGCCACGATACCGGCGAAGATGATCAGCGAGATGCCGTTGCCGATGCCGCGGGCGGTGATCTGCTCGCCGAGCCACATCAGGAACACGGTGCCGCCGGTCAGGGTGATGACGGCGGTCACCAGAAAACCGTAGCCGGGGTCGATGACCGCGCTGCCGGTGGGTCCGGCGAGCTTCATCAGCCCGTTCGCCATGCCGAAGGCCTGGATCGCCGCCAGCGCGACCGTGCCGAGCCGGGTGTACTGGTTGATCTTCTTGCGGCCCGACTCGCCTTCCTTCTTCAGCTGCTCCAGCTGGGGCGACACCGAGGTCAGCAGCTGCATGATGATGGAAGCGGAGATGTAGGGCATGATGCCCAAGGCGAAGATGGTCATCCGGCTGATGGCGCCGCCGGAGAACATATCGACCATGCCCAGGACGCCACCGGAATGCTGCTGGAAGATCTGGGCGAAAGCGAACGTGTCGATGCCGGGGAGCGGAATATAGGCACCGACCCGCGCCACCACCAGCGCGCCCAGGGTGAACCAGATGCGCTTCTTCAGTTCCTCCGCCTTGGCGAAGGCACCGAGATTGATATTGGCGGCGAGTTGTTCGGCGGCTGAAGCCATGGTCCCTTCTGTCTCGCGGCTATTCGCGGCGGTTGTCTAGATCAGGGGGCGCCTAGATCAGATCGCACCGGACACGCAATGTTCAAGCCCCAACCGGTTCGTGGGCCGACTATTCGGCCGGCTTCTCCGCGCCCTTTGGCTTCTTGGCGGCCTTCTCGCCCGCCTCGGCCTTGGGCGCTTTCTCGGCCTTGGCGGACTTCTCGCCGCCCCCCTTGGCCTCGCCCTTGGCTTCCTTGGCGCCTTCTTTCGGAGCCTTGGCGGCCTGGGCAGCGCGTTCGGCCTCGGCCTTGGCATAGAGCTCTGCCTTGCTCGGGCCCTGCGGAGCCTTTTCCTTGACCGGGATGGTGACCTTCACCGAGCCGCCGGCCTTCTCGACCGCGGCGATCGCCGAGTTCGAGGCACCGGCGACCTCGATCGAGAGCTTCGCCTTGAGCTCGCCCTTGCCGAGCAGGCGGACGCCGTCGCGCAACCGCCCGACCAGGCCGGCGGCCTGCAGCGCTTCGCCGTTGACCGGCTTGCCGGCGTCGAGCCGACCGGTATCGATCGCCTGCTGCAGGCGGCCGGTATTCACCTCGACGAAATCCAGGCGGAAGATGTTGTTGAAGCCGCGCTTCGGCAGGCGGCGGTGGAGCGGCATCTGGCCGCCCTCAAATCCGTTGATGGCGACGCCGGTGCGCGCAGTCTGGCCCTTGCCGCCACGGCCCGCGGTCTTGCCCTTGCCCGAGCCGATGCCGCGGCCGACGCGGATGCGGTTCTTCCGGGCGCCCGGATTGTCGGAAAGCTGGTTCAGTCTCATCGTCGTACCCTCAAATTCAGGCCCCTCGAATTCAGGCGGGCGCGGTCACTTCACCTCTTCGATGCGCAGCATGTGGGCAACCTTGCGCACCATGCCGCGGATCGACGGCGTGTCCTCGACCACGTTCGAGCGGTTCATCTTGTCGAGACCCAGCGCCTTCAGCGTGTCGCGCTGCCCCGGCTTGCGGCCGATCGGGCTGCTGGTCTGGGTGATCTTGATCTTCGCGGCCATCGTCGCTGCTCCTTACTCGCGGGCTTCGGCTTCGCCGCGCCGGCCGAGGATGTCGCCGACCTTCTTGCCGCGTCGCGCCGCCACCGTGCGCGGCGAGTTGCAGTGCTGCAGCGCGTCGAACGCGGCCTTGATCATGTTATGCGGGTTGGAGGTGCCGACCGACTTCGCCACCACGTCATGCACGCCCAACGCCTCGAAGATGGCGCGGACCGGACCGCCGGCGATGATGCCGGTGCCGGGCTCGGCCGCGCGCAGCACGACCCGGCCGGCGCCGAAATGGCCGTCCGCATCATGATGCAGGGTGCGGCCCTCGCGCAGAGGAACGCGGATCATCGAGCGCTTGGCGTGCTCGGTCGCCTTGCGGATCGCTTCGGGGACCTCGCGCGCCTTGCCGGCGCCGTGGCCGACCCGGCCCTTGCCGTCGCCGACCACCACCAATGCCGCGAAGCCGAAGCGCTTGCCGCCCTTCACCACCTTGGCGACACGGTTGATGCCGACCAATTTCTCGATCAGCTCGACTTCCTGGCTGCGCTCTCCCCGCTCGCGGTCGCGGCGTTCGGATTTCGCTGGACGTGCCATGTTCCCGTTTCCCTAAATCAGAACGAAAGGCCGCCTTCGCGGGCGGCGTCGGCCAGGGCCTTGACTCGGCCGTGATACTTGTAACCGCCGCGATCGAACGCGACCTCCTTGATGCCCTTCTCGGCGGCGCGCTGGGCGATCAGCTTGCCGACCGCCTTCGCCGCCTCGATGTTGGCGGTCGATTTCAGCGAGCCCTTGAGGCTCTTGTCGATGGTCGAAGCCGCGGCGAGCGTAGTGCCCGCGGCGTCGTCGATGATCTGGGCATAGATGTGCAGGCCCGAGCGGAACACCGAGAGGCGCGGACGGCCAACCGACTTGCGCCGGAGACCGAAGCGCACCCGCTCCTGGCGGCGCGCAAAAAGCTTGTTCGCGTTCGACATGGCCCGTCCTTACTTCTTCTTGCCTTCCTTACGGAGGATATGCTCGCCGTCATACTTGATGCCCTTGCCCTTGTAAGGCTCGGGTGGACGGTAGGCGCGAATCTCCGCGGCCACCTGGCCGACCTTCTGCTTGTCGAAGCCGCTGATGGTGATCGAGGTCGGCTTCTCGCACTTGATCTGGATCCCTTCGGGGATCGGATAGGTGACGTCGTGGCTGTAACCCATCTGCAGCTGCAGGTTCTTGCCCTGTACCGCCGCGCGATAGCCGGTACCGCTGATCTCCAGGTTCTTGACGTAGCCCTTGGAGACGCCCTCGACCATGTTGCGGAGATGGGCGCGGGTCGAGCCCCAGTTCATCCGTGCCTGCTTGCCCTCGTCATGCGGCTTCACCCAGACCTTGCCACCCTCGACCTTGACTTCGACGTCGGTCGAGAGCGGCAGCTTCAAGGTGCCGAGCTTGCCCTTGACGGTGGCAGCGCCGCCCGCGACGTCGATGGTGACGCCCTGCGGCAGTGCGACCGGATTCTTGCCTACGCGTGACATCGCGGAACTCTCCTTAGAACACGCGGCAGAGCACTTCGCCGCCGACATTGGCGGTTCGCGCCTCGCCGTCCGACATCACGCCGCGCGGGGTCGACAGGATCGAGATCCCGAGACCGTTGTAGTAGCGCGGCAGGTCGGCGATCTTGGAATAGACTCGGCGGCCGGGCTTGGAGATCCGGTTGATCTCTTTGATGACCGGCGCGCCTTCGTGATACTTCAACTCGATGGTGATCTCGCCGCCGGGCTTCGAGGCATCCAGCGAAAAATCGCGGATGTAGCCTTCCCGCTTCAGCACTTCGAGAACGTTGGCGCGCAGCTTGGACGCCGGGCTGGCCACCTTCTGCATACCGGCCTTCTGGCCGTTGCGGATCCGGGTCAGCAGATCGCCCAAGGGATCGTTGATTGCCATGCTCTATAGCCTCCGGATTACCAGCTCGCCTTGACCATGCCGGGGATCTGCCCGGTCGAGGCCAGCTCGCGCAGCGCGATGCGCGACAGCTTGAACTTGCGATAGACGCCCCGCGGCCGGCCGCTCAATTCGCAGCGGTTGCGGATGCGGACCTTCGAGGAGTTGCGCGGCAGCTCGGCGAGCTTGAGGCGCGCCGTGAATCGCTCTTCCATCGGCAGCGATTCATTGTCGGCGATCGCCTTCAGCCGCGCGCGCTTGGCGGCATACTGTTTCGCCATGCGCTCACGCTTCTTGTTCTTCTCGACAGAGCTCTTCTTCGCCATCTCTCGCTCCTTAACAGCCCGGCTCAGTTCATGAAGGGCATGTCGAAGCCCTTCAACAAAGCCTTGGCCTCTGCATCGGTCTTCGCGGTGGTGCAGATCACGATGTCCATGCCGCGAACCTTATCGACCTTGTCGTAATCGATCTCCGGGAACACCAGCTGCTCCTTGAGGCCCAGCGTGTAGTTGCCGCGGCCGTCGAAGCTCTTGCCGGAGACGCCGCGGAAGTCGCGGACGCGCGGCAAGGCGATATTCACCAGGCGATCGAGAAACTCGTACATCTGCTGGCGGCGCAGCGTAACCTTGCAGCCGATCGCCATGCCTTCGCGCAGCTTGAAGGTCGCGATCGACTTCCGCGCCTTGGTGATGACCGGCTTCTGGCCGGCGATCGCCGTAAGCTCGGCGACCGCGAGATTGATCTTCTTGGAGTCGGCGGTCGCTTCGCCGACGCCCATGTTGATCACGATCTTGTCCAGCTTCGGCACCTCGAAGGCGTTCTTGTAGTTGAACTCCTTCGTCAGCGCGTCGCGGACGACGTTCTTGTAGTGCTCATGCAGACGGGCAGCCATCTCGCCCTCCTCAATCAATCGCTTCGCCGGAGCCGCGCGCGAAACGGACCTTCCGCTCGCCGTCCATCCGGTAGCCGACCCGGGTCGGCTTCTGGGTCTTCGGGTCGATATGGGCGACGTTGGAGACGTGAATCGAGGCTTCCTTCTCGATGATCCCGCCCTGCACCTGCATGGTCTGGCGCTGGTGGCGCTTCACCATGTGGACGCCCTGCACGATCAGACGGTTCTCCTCGCGGAGCACCTTCAGGACCTCGCCGGTCTTGCCCTTGTCGCGACCGGTGATCACGATCACCTTGTCGCCCTTCTTGATCTTCAGCTTCGTCGCCATTTCGCTACCCAATCCTTCCCGCTCAAAGCACTTCAGGTGCCAGCGAGATGATCTTCATGAACTTCTTCGCGCGGAGCTCGCGGGTCACCGGCCCGAAGATGCGGGTCCCGATCGGCTCGCCCTGCTTGTTGATCAGCACCGCCGCGTTGCGGTCGAAGCGGATCGAGCTGCCGTCGGCGCGCCGGATCTCCTTCGCGGTGCGGACGATCACCGCCTGGTGCACGTCGCCCTTCTTCACCTTGCCGCGCGGGATCGCCTCCTTGATCGAGACGACGATCACGTCGCCGACCGTCGCGGTGCGCCGCTTGGAGCCGCCCAGCACCTTGATGCACTGCACGCGGCGCGCGCCGGAATTGTCGGCGACGTCCAGGTTCGTCTGCATCTGGATCATGGTTCGGTCCTCTACTCTTACTGCGCCGAAGCGGAAGCGTCTGGCGCGTTGACCACGGTCGCGGCTTCGGCGGTCGTCACGACTTCCCAGCGCTTGCTCTTCGAGATCGGGCGGCACTCGCGGATGTAGACCACGTCGCCGACCTTGGACGCATTCGCCTCGTCATGCGCCGCATAGCGCTTCGAGCGGCGGATGAACTTCTTGTAGACCGGGTGCATGACACGACGCTCGACCGAGACGATCACGGTCTTGTTGTTCTTGTCGCTCACCACGGTGCCTTGCAGGACTCGCCTCGGCATCTTCCTCGTCCTCCTCTACCCGCGCGCCTTCAAGCCTTCGCCTGCGCCTTCTGGCGCAGGAAGGTCTCGACCCGGGCGATGTCGCGCCGCACGGCGCGGACGCGGGCGGTGTTCTCCAGCTGGCCGCTCACCTTCTGGAAGCGCAGGTTGAACGCCTCCTTCTGCAGCGAGACCAGTTCGGTCTTCAGTTGGTCCTCGGTCTTGAGCCTGAGCTCTTCCGCCTTCATGACACTTCGCTCCTACTCGTCGCGCACGACGACGCGCGACTTGATCGGCAGCTTGGCCGCGGCGAGGGCGAAAGCCTCGATCGCCATCGGCTTCTGCACGCCGTCGATCTCGAACATGATGCGGCCCGGATGAACGCGCGCGACCCAGTATTCCGGCGTGCCTTTGCCGGAACCCATGCGCACCTCGGCGGGCTTGCGGCTCACCGGCACGTCCGGGAACACGCGGATCCAGACCTTGCCGACGCGCTTCATGTGGCGCGTGATGGCGCGGCGCGCGGCCTCGATCTGCCGCGCGGTCACCCGGCCCGGCTCGACGGCCTTGAGGCCATAGGAGCCGAAATTGAGGGCGAAGCCGCCCTTGGCCGCGCCGTGGATCCGGCCCTTGTGGGCCTTCCGGTATTTGGTTCGCTTCGGAGAAAGCATGTTCCTGTTTCCTTAGCGGGCCGCCTGACCCTCGCTGGCGCGCTTATCGGTCGCCAGCGGGTCGTGGGCCATGATCTCGCCCTTGAACACCCAGACCTTCACGCCGCAGGTGCCGTAGGTGGTCTTCGCCGTCGCCTCGCCGAAATCGATCTCGGCGCGCAGCGTGTGCAGCGGCACACGGCCCTCGCGGTACCACTCCATGCGGGCGATCTCGGCGCCGCCCAGGCGGCCGCTGCAATTGATGCGGATGCCGAGCGCACCAAGGCGCATCGCCGACTGCACCGCGCGCTTCATGGTGCGGCGGAAGGCGACGCGGCGCTCGAGCTGCTGCGCGATGTTCTCGGCAATGAGCTTTGCGTCGATCTCTGGCTTACGGATCTCGACGATGTTGAGGCTCACCTCCGAGCCCGTCATCTTCGCCAGATCGCCGCGCAGCTTCTCGATATCGGCGCCCTTCTTGCCGATGACGACCCCGGGCCGCGCCGAATGGATGGTGACCCGCGCCTTCTTCGCCGGACGCTCGATGACGATCTTGGAGACGCCGGCCTGGGCCAGGCGATCCTTCAGATAGTCCTTCAGCTTCAGGTCCTCGTGCAGCAGCTGGGCATAGTCCTTGCCCGCAAACCAGCGCGAATCCCAGGTCCGGTTGATGCCGACCCGAAGGCCGATCGGATTGACCTTCTGACCCATTACTTCGTCTCCTCGGCTTCGGCGCGCTCGCGCACGACCACCGTCAGATTGCTCCACTTCTTCTCGACGCGGACGCCCCGGCCCTTAGCGCGGGCGTGGAAGCGCTTCAGCTTGAAACTGCTGCCGACGAAGGCCTCGGCCACGACCAGGCGATCGACGTCGAGCTGATGATTGTTCTCGGCGTTGGCGATCGCGGCCTGCAGCACTTTCTTCACGTCCTGGGCGGCGCGCTTCTTGGAGAAGGTCAACGCGGCCAGCGCCGGCTGGGCACCCATGCCGCGGATCATCTCCGCGACGAGGTTCAGCTTCCGCGGCGTGGTCTGCACCACGCTGGCGAAGGCCTGGGCCTCGTTGTCCTTCAGCTGGCGCGCGGTCTTCTGCTTGCTCATGGCGTCGGTGCCTTCTTCACCTTCTTGTCGGCCGAGTGGCCGGTGAAGGTCCGGGTCGGCGAGAACTCGCCGAACTTGTGGCCGATCATGTTCTCGGTCACCAGGACCGGGAGGAACTTGTGGCCGTTGTAGACGCCGAAGGTGAGCCCGACGAACTGCGGCAGGATGGTGGACCGCCGCGACCACGTCTTGATCACCTCATTGCGTCCGGTTCCGCGACTGGCTTCCGCCTTCTTCAGCAGATAGCCATCCACGAACGGACCCTTCCAAACGGAGCGCGCCATCTCGGTTCGCCTTCCTTACTGCTGCTTCTTCTTCGCGGCCTGACGGCGGCGGAGAATGAGACCATCGGTCTTCTTGTTGTGTCGCGTCTTCTTGCCCTTGGTCGGCTTGCCCCAGGGCGTCACCCAGGCGCGGCCGCCGTTGGTGCGGCCGCCATGGGGGTGATCGACCGGGTTCATGGCGATGCCGCGGGTGACCGGGCGGATGCCGAGCCAGCGCGAGCGACCGGCCTTGCCGATCGAGACGTTCTGCTGATCCGGGTTGGAGACCGCGCCGATCGTGGCCATGCACTCCGCCTTCACCATGCGGACCTCGCCCGAGGGCATGCGCAGCAGCGCGTTGCCCTGGTCGCGGCCGACCAGCTGGAGATAGGTGCCGGCCGAGCGTGCCATCTGGCCGCCGCGGCCCGGCTTCAGCTCGACGTTGTGCACGATGGTGCCGACCGGGATCGAGCGGAGCGGCATCGCGTTGCCCGGCTTCACGTCGGCCCGGTCGCCGGAGACCACCTGGTCGCCGATCTTCAGGCGCTGCGGCGCCAGGATGTAGGCGAGCTCGCCGTCCTCATATTTGATGAGGGCGATGAACGCCGTGCGGTTCGGATCGTATTCCAGCCGCTCGACCGTCGCCGCCACATCGAACTTGCGGCGCTTGAAATCGACGATGCGATAACGCTGCTTGTGGCCGCCGCCCTGGCGGAAGTTGACGATGCGACCGTAGTTGTTGCGGCCGCCCTGCCGCTTCTTGCCTTCGGTCAGCGCCTTGACCGGTCCGCCCTTGTGGAGCTCGGAACGGTCGACGATCACCAGCTGGCGTCGCCCTGCCGAAGTCGGCTTGAAGGTCTTCAATGCCATGGCTTCAGATTCCCGTCCTTAGATCCCAGTCGTCACGTCGATGGTGCTGCCCTCGGCGAGCGTCACCACGGCTTTCTTGTAGTCGCTGCGCTTGCCGGGGCGGCCCCGCCACAGCTTGGTCTTGCCCTCGACCCGGAGCGTGTTGACCGCCTTCACCTTCACCTTGAAGACGCCCTCGACCGCCGCCTTGATCTCCGGCTTGGTCGCCTCGAGCGGCACCCGGAAGGTGACCTGGTTGTGCTCCGAGCCCTGGGTCGTCTTCTCGGTGACGACCGGGCGGCGGATCATCTCCAGCATCGCCGCCTCGTCCAGCTTGACGACCGGCTTTTCGATCTTGCGCGCGCGGCTCATTTCAAACGCTCCACCAGATGCTCCACGGCGGCCTTGGTGAGGACCAGGGTGTCGCGGCGCAGGATGTCGTAGACGTTGGCGCCCTGCTGCGGCAGCACATCCACGTTGGGGATGTTGCGCGCGGCCAAAGCGAACTTCTCGTCGACCGCCGGACCGTCGATCACCAGCAGCGACTTGATGCCGAGGGTTTTCAGCTTGGCCGTCAGCTCCTTGGTCTTGCCCGAGGCGCCGGTGGTGCCGTTCCAGACGATCAGCTTGCCGTCCTTCAGCTTGGCCGACAGCGCGGTCTTCAGCGCCAGCTTGCGCACCTTCTTGTTGAGGTCGTGGGCGTGGCTGCGCACGACCGGCCCGAAGATCGTGGCGCCGCCGCGGAACTGCGGCGAGCGCAGCGAGCCCTGCCGCGCGCGACCGGTGCCCTTCTGCGAATAGGGCTTCTTGGTCGTGCCGGAGACGTCGCCGATCTCCTTGGTCTTGTGCGTGCCCTGGCGGCGCTTGGCCAATTGCCAGTTGACGCAGCGCGCCAGGATGTCCTTGCGGATCGGGCGCTGGAAGATGTCCTTGTAGACGTCGTCGGCGAGCTCGATCTCGCCTTGCGCCTTGCTGTCGATGTCGGTGACCGTGATCTTCATGATCGCTGTTCCCTAGCTCAGGCTGCCGCGCCGGGATTCTCAGGGGCTTTTGCCTTGAGGGCGGCCGGCTTCGGCGCCTCTTTCGGCAGCGGCCGCTTCACGGCGTCCTTGACCAGCACATAGGCGCCCTCGTGGCCCGGCACCGAGCCCTGCACCATGATCAGTCCCTGCTCGACATCGGTCGAAACCACCTTGAGGTTCTGGGTGGTGACGCGCTCGGCACCGAGATGGCCCGCCATCTTCTTGCCCGGGAAAGTACGGCCGGGATCCTGGCGGTTGCCGGTCGAACCATGCGAGCGGTGCGAGATCGACACACCATGGGTCGCGCGCAGGCCGCCGAAGTTCCAGCGCTTCATCGCACCGGCGAAACCCTTGCCGATGGTCGTGCCGACCACGTCCACGAACTGGCCGTTGAGGAAATGCGCGGCCGAGAGTTCGGCGCCCACTTCGAGCAGGTTCTCCTTGGAGACCCGGAACTCGACGAGCTTCTGCTTCGGCTCGACCTTGGCCTTGGCGAAGTGGCCGCGCTGGGCCTTGGAGACGTTCTTCACCTTGGCCTTGCCGACGCCGAGCTGCACGGCGTTGTAGCCGTTCTTCTCGTCGGTGCGGACCGCAACGACCTGGCAATTGTCGACCTTCAGCACGGTCACCGGGACGTGGGATCCGTCCGCGGCGAACACGCGGGTCATGCCCAGCTTCTGGGCGAGGAGACCGGTACGCATCGCGTCCTCAGCTCTTCAACTTGATTTCGACATCGACGCCGGCGGCGAGGTCGAGCTTCATCAGCGCGTCCACCGTCTGCGGCGTGGGATCGACGATGTCCAGCAGCCGCTTGTGGGTGCGGATCTCGAACTGCTCGCGGCTCTTCTTGTCGACATGGGGCGAACGGTTCACGGTGAACCGCTCGATCCTGGTCGGCAGCGGGATCGGCCCGCGCACCTGGGCGCCCGTGCGCTTCGCGGTCACCACGATCTCGTTGGTCGACTGGTCGAGAACCCGGTGGTCGAAGGCCTTGAGGCGGATGCGGATGTTTTGGCTGTCCATCGTCTTCTGCCTCTACTCGATGATGTTGGCGACGACGCCGGCGCCGACGGTGCGGCCGCCCTCGCGGATGGCGAAGCGCAGTCCCTCGTCCATCGCGATCGGGGCGATCAGGTGCACCTCCATCGAGATGTTGTCGCCCGGCATCACCATCTCG
>DATKMF010000076.1:0-2304 GCA_035542015.1 Candidatus Cybelea sp. | reverse complement strand
GGAACTCACTTCCGCCGCCCCAGCGCCACCAGGTTGATGATCTCGAACATGACCACCATCGCCACCTGGGCGGTGATCTGGTTGGGGTTGTCCTTGGTGGGCATCAGGCAGACGACGTCGCCGCCGATCACGTCGAGGCCGGCGAGGCCCTGCAAGATGCGCGTCGCCTCGCGGATCGACATGCCGCCGAAGCCGGGCTCGAGATTGGCGACGCCGGGGGCGACCGACGGATCGAGGCAGTCGAGGTCGAAGGTGACATAGACCGGGGCGTCGCCGACCCGGGCACGGATCTTCTCGATGGTCCTCTCGATCCCGAGGGTCTCGAACTCGGCCATGGAGATGACCTGGTAGCCGAGGCCGCTGGAGACCGCGCCGACCTTCTCGGTGTGGATCACCTTCGAGGGATGGCCGCGGATGCCGATCTGCAGGCTGCGCGCGGCATCGACTGAATCCTCGCGCACCGTGTAGGCGGCCCAATGCGCGGCCGAGCGAACGGCGCCCAGCCAATGCGGCATGTTCTCGTATGAATCGGTGTGGGCGTCGAAATGGACGAGCGCGCAGGGCCGGCCCCCCGAGATCTTGCGGCCCGGACCGGCGATCGCCTTCAGGATGCCGCCGGTGATGGAATGATCGCCGCCGACCGAGACCGGCCGCGTGCCCGCCGCGTCGAGCCGCCGATAGAAGGCCTCGATGTCGCGGAGGCAGGCCTCGTTGTTCATCGCCTCGGGCAGCGGCACGTCGCCGAGATCGTGCACCCGCGCCACGTCCCAGGGCGAGATGTTGTGGATCGCATGGGCGCGGCGATAGTAGCCGGACTGATGGCGGACGGCGCGGGGCCCCAGATGCTGGTCGCGCTCGGTCGAGCCGTTGCCGGTGCTGTGCGGCACGCCGATGAGGGCGATGTCCGCCGCGGCCGGATCCTCGTTCCAGGGGCAACGGAAGAAGGTCGGGATACCCCACCAATACCAGCTCTCGGAGCTCTTCTTCGCCGCAGCGATCGAATCGTCCACCATGATGCTCTCTCATCGTTGAAGAGCGCCACGATACCGGCAACGCCTCGCACCGCAAGCTGGCGGGCGGAACGGACGGCTCCGGGACCAAAGGAGAGAATTCACAGATATTCAATAGACCCGCGCGTAAGTCGGCTGTGAAATCCTTAACTTTCAATGGATTGTGATCCCGTCGCCGTCTTTCACGACGGCACGCTCTGGTGTAAAATTAATCTCCGAGCAATCTTCGTTACCTAAATTCCGATCGACGTCGACCACCGGCTCGCCGCTGGTCCGATTCGAGGAGTCCGTCATCGGATGATCGCGGCGATCGCAGCGCGCATATCGGGATATTCGGGGCGGCGGGCCGCCGGTTGCCTGCGGTGCCTGGCCGGGGCGGTGCTGGTCTTGCTGACCCTGCTTCCCTGCCGCCTCGCCCTCGCACAGGACCAGACCGAAGGGAGCCAGATCTGGGTCGCCCTCTCCTCTGACCAACGTTCTTGGCTCGCGGCGCATCAGCCGATTCGGCTCGGACTCTACAAGGGCGGCTGGGCGCCGTTCGACCTGATCGATCGCACCGGACGGCATCAGGGCATCAGCGCGGACTACCTCTCCTTGGTCACGCAGCGGCTCGGCATCGAGATCCAACCGGTGATGTTCGACGACTGGAATGCGGTCGTCGAGGCCGTCAAGGCGCATCAGGTCGATCTGCTGGTGTCGGTCGCCGAGACACCGGCGCGCGACGCGTTCCTCGCCTTCTCGAAACCCTACATCACCAGCAGTAACCTCATCATCTCGCGGCGCGACGACGGCTCCGTGGAATCGCTCACGGATCTGAAGAGCAAGACCGTTGCGGTCGAGCGGGGCTATGCGATGTCGGAAATGGTGCCGCGTGCGGTGCCGGGCGTGACGATGCTCCCGGTGTCCGACACCGAGGCCGCGCTCCGGGCGGTCTCTTCCGGTCGCGCGGACGCCTATGTCGGCGACATGATCGTCTCCACCTACCTGATCGAGCATCTCAATCTCGCGAACTTAAAGCTCCGCGGCGAAGCCGGATTTGCGACCAGCGAGCTGCGCTTCGCGGTCCGCAAGGACTGGGCGCCGCTGACGGTGCTGCTCGACAGCGCGATCGACACGATCAGCGATGCCGACCGCCAGCGGATCCGCGACCGCTGGCTTCCGCCGGTGGTGACGGTCGACTGGCGCGGCATCTGGCTGAAGTACTGGCCCTTCCCGGCGGCGGTCGCCCTCCTGCTGGCCTGGATGCTGGTGACCAACCGCCGGCTGCGGCATCAGGTGGTCGAGCGCGAGAAGG
>DATKMF010000075.1:0-6195 GCA_035542015.1 Candidatus Cybelea sp. | reverse complement strand
GCCCGCATCGGTCCATCTCTTCGATTTCGAAGCGGTAGAGCAGGTTCGATGGACTGGTTTCCCTATTTCCTCCAGCAGCTCATCAACGGCCTCACCCTGGGCTCCGTCTACGGCCTGATCGCCATCGGCTACACCATGGTCTACGGCATCATCGGCATGGTGAACTTCGCCCACGGCGACATCTATATGATCGGCGCCTTCCACGCGATGATCATGCTGTTGGTCTGCGGCGCGCTGGGGATCACCTGGGTGCCTGCCATCCTCATGCTGATGCTGATCGTGTCGATGGTGCTGACCGCCGCCTACGGCTGGACCGTCGAGCGCATCGCCTATCGGCCGCTCCGCGGCTCCAACCGCCTGGCGCCGCTGATCTCCGCGATCGGCATGTCTATCCTTCTCGAGAACTACGTTCAGCTCGTTCAGGGGCCGCGGCCGAAGCCGATCCCGCCTCTGATCCGCGACCAGATCCACATCATGGGTGGCGACAACGGGTCGTTCCTGGTCCAGATCACCTACATGCAGATCGTGATCATCGTCGTCACGATCGTGCTCATGGGCGCGTTCGCCTTTGCCATCAGCACGACCTCCCTCGGGCGTCAGCAGCGCGCCTGCGAGCAGGATATGAAGATGGCCTCGCTGCTCGGCGTCAACGTCGACCGGACAATCTCGCTGACCTTCGTGATGGGCGCCGCCCTGGCCGCGGTCGCCGGCATGATGGTGACGCTCTATTACGGCAACAACGACTTCTTCATGGGCTTCGTGGCCGGCATCAAAGCGTTCACGGCGGCGGTGTTGGGTGGCATCGGCTCGCTCCCCGGCGCCATGCTGGGCGGCGTGTTGATCGGCCTGATCGAGGCCTTCTGGTCGGCCTACTTCAGCGCCGAATACAAGGATGTGGCGGCGTTCTCGATCCTCGTTCTGGTGCTGATCTTCCGTCCGACCGGCCTGCTCGGCCGGCCGGAAGTCGAGAAAGTGTAGGGGCATGACCGATGCCGTGATGCCGGCCGGAACGGCCGCGCGCAAACCCAGCGTCTACACTGAGGCGTTGAAGGAGGCCGTCGTCACCGCGGTCCTCGTGTTCCTGCTCTCGATCTACATGGTGGGCATGCAGACCCAGGCCAATCAGGGTCAGGAGCTGAGCTTCGTCACCCAGTTCAGGGACGTGTTCTGGGCCTGCGTCCTGGTGCCGGCCGGACGCTTCCTGGTCGCGCTCGATCGCCAGGGCATGCCGCGGCCGGCTTTGTTCGGCGGCGCGGCCGGGTTCCTCTATCTATTTGGGATCGGGGCGCTGGGGCTCGCGGGCAGCCTCGCCTACGACAATCTGCCGCATCCGTTCGACGAGCCGATGGTGAACATCATTTTCGGCCTGGGCGGAGTCTACATCTTCGGCGTCGCCTACAACGGCGTGCGCAACCGGCGCCACGGCGCGCTCAATGTCGACGAGCGCGAGGTACGGGAAGAGCGGCGGGCGAACTGGGCGCGGCGCATGTCCGGCATTCTCGGCCCGTTCTTGGTCGGGATCGCAGTCGTCCTGCCGGTCATCGTCTGGGTCTCGCCTTACAACGCCGCGACACGCCAGGTGGTCGAGACGCTCACGCTGATCCTCACCTACGTGATGCTCGGCTGGGGCCTCAACATCGTGGTCGGTCTCGCCGGGCTGCTCGATCTCGGCTACGTCGCGTTCTATGCGGTCGGCGCCTACACCTACGCCAAGCTCGCCACCGAGCTCGGCTTCAATTTCTGGGAATGCCTGCCGCTGGCCGGCTGCCTCTCGGCGAGCTTCGGCATCATGCTCGGCTTCCCGGTGCTACGGCTTCGCGGCGACTATCTCGCGATCGTGACCTTGGGCTTCGGCGAAATGATCCGCATCGTGCTGATCAACTGGCAGGCCTTCACCGGCGGCCCAAACGGGATCGGGAGCATCCCGAAGATCGACTTCTTCGGCCTGCCGTTCGAGCGCTTCGCGCCGGCGGGGAAGACCACCTTCGCCCAGTTCTTCCACATCGATTTCAGCACTATCCACCGGGTGATGTTCCTCTATTACGTCATCCTGATCCTGGCGCTGGTCACCAACCTGGTGACGATCCGCCTCCGGCGCCTGCCGATCGGCCGGGCCTGGGAGGCCCTGCGCGAGGACGAGACTGCCTGCCGCGCCCTCGGCATCAACCCGACCAATACCAAGCTCACCGCCTTCGCCATGGGCGCCATGTTCGCCGGCTTCGCGGGCTCGTTCTTCGCCAGCCGCCAGGGCTTCGTCAGCCCGGAGAGCTTCGTCTTCATCGAATCGGCGCAGATCCTGGCGATCGTCGTGCTGGGCGGCATGGGCAGCCAGGTCGGCGTCGCGCTGGCGGCGGTCCTGCTGGTCGGCATGCCGGAGGTGATGCGCGAGCTCTCGCTCTACCGCATGCTGTTCTACGGAATGTGCATGGTGCTGATCATGCTGCTGCGGCCGCGCGGCCTGCTGGCGCATCGCGAGCCGACGATCCAGCTCCGCAAGCGCGGGTATTCGGCATGACGGCCGACGCGGATACGCTGCTCTCGGTGGAGCACCTGACCATGCGTTTCGGCGGCCTGGTGGCCGTCGAGGAGGTGAGCTTCGCCGCGAAGCGTCGTCAGATCACCGGCGTCATCGGCCCGAACGGCGCCGGCAAGACCACGCTCTTCAACTGCATCACCGGCTTCTACAAGCCGACCGTGGGGCGGATCACGCTCCACCGCGAGGACGGCCCGGCGCTGCTTCTGGAGCAGATGGCCGGCTATCTGATCGGCCAGAAGGCGAGGGTGGCGCGCACCTTCCAGAATATCCGCCTCTTCCCCGGCATGTCGGCGCTGGAGAACCTGATGGTGGCGCAGCACAACAAGCTGATGCTGGCCTCGGGCTTCACCTTCCTCGGCCTGCTCGGCCTGCCGAGCTATCGCCGCGCCGAGGCCGAAGCGAAGGAGAAGGCGGTGCGCTGGCTGGAGCGCGTCGGCCTCGTGCATCTCGCCGACAATCCGGCCGGCAGTCTCCCCTACGGCGCCCAGCGGCGCCTCGAGATCGCGCGCGCCATGTGCACCGACCCGGTGCTGCTTTGTCTGGATGAGCCGGCCGCCGGCCTCAATCCGCGCGAATCCGCCGACCTCAACCACCTCTTGCTCGAGATCCGCGACCAGGTCGGCATAGGCCTGTTGTTGATCGAACACGACATGAGCGTGGTGATGGGTATCTCCGACCACATCGTGGTGCTCGATTACGGCCGCAAGATCGCCGACGGCACGCCGACCGAGATCCAGCAGGATCCCGCCGTGATCCGCGCCTATCTCGGCGAGGAAGAGGCTGAGTAGCGATGGCCGACGCGATGTTGCAGGTCTCCGGAGTCCATACCTTCTACGGCCATATCGAGGCTCTGAAGGGCATCAACCTCACGGTGAACCGCGGCGAGATCGTCACCCTGATCGGCGCCAACGGCGCCGGCAAGTCCACGCTGCTGATGACGATCTGCGGCTCGCCCAGAGCGCGCGAGGGCTTGATCGCCTTCGAGGGCCGCGACGTCTCGCGCCTTCCGACCAACGAGATCATGCGGCTCGGCATCGCCCAGTCGCCCGAGGGCCGGCGCATCTTTCCGCGCATGACCGTCCTGGAGAATCTCCAGATGGGTGCCTTGAACGCCGACCCGAAGGTGTTCGAGCAGGATCTCGCCAGGGTGATGGCGATGTTCCCGATCCTCGACAAGCGCCGCGCCCAGCGCGGCGGCACCCTCTCGGGCGGCGAGCAGCAGATGCTGGCGATCGCCCGCGCGCTGATGAGCCGGCCGCGCCTGCTGCTGCTCGACGAGCCTTCGCTGGGCCTTGCGCCGCTGATCGTCAAGCAGATCTTCAGCATCATCAAGGAGATCAACGAGCAGCAGGGCGTCACGGTCTTCCTGGTGGAGCAGAACGCCAATCACGCACTGCGGCTCGCGCATCGCGGCTACGTGATGGTTAACGGCAAGATCACCATGACCGGCACCGGCCGCGAGCTCTTGAGCAACGCCGAGGTGCGCGCCGCCTACCTCGAAGGCGGACATCACTGAGGGCGAGGAGGGCGAACGGCATGAGCGACATCAGTCTCGGCGAATTCTTCGGCGTGAGCATCGTGCTCTTCGGCTTCGCCGCCTTCCTGATGGGCCAGGCGATCGGCGAGACCTGGCGGCCGGCCTGGCAGAACGTGGGCTATGGCCTGTTCCTCGCCGCCGGCAATCACTTCATCGACTGCGCGCTGTTCGGCAAGGACTGGCTCTCCTACACGCATTACCTGGTGGATGCGGCTGTGATCATCGGAATCGCGTTGTTCGCGCACCGGGTGACGCTTGCGCGCAAGATGGTGCAGCAGTACCCTTGGTTGTATCAGCGGAGCGGCCTGCTCTCCTGGCGCGCGCGGGACGCGGACGGGGCTGGGGCCTGAACGCGACGTATGGTTGAGGCATGGTTTACGCCGTCGGATATGCGCGTCGGGCGGCGGGAAGCGGGTTGACCCCCGTGGAGGTTGGAGCGCAAGATTGTATCAAGCTCGATCGCAGAAGCGGATCGGGCGTAAACGAACGGGAAGAGGCAGACACATGTTCAAGAAGCTAGTGACGACGACGGCGCTGGCCGCGGCGTTGGCCGTCGGCTCGATTGCCTTCGGCCAGCAGGCCAAGGCGGACGACATCACCATTGCCGTCGCGGGTCCGATGACCGGCGATCTCGCGGCATTCGGCGAGCAGCTCCATCGCGGTTCTGACATGGCGGTGAAGGATATCAACGCCGCGGGTGGCGTGCTGGGCAAGCAGCTGAAGCTCGAAGTTGGCGACGACCAGTGCGATCCGAAGCAGGCCGTCCAGGTCGCGAACGACCTGGTGAAGAAGGGCGTCGCGTTCGTGGCCGGACATTTCTGCTCCGGTTCGTCGATCCCGGCTTCCGACGTCTACGCTGAGGAAGGCATCTTGCAGATCACGCCCGCCTCGACCAACCCGGCCTTCACCGAGGGTGCCGCGACCAAGGGCATCACGACGATCATGCGTACCTGCGGCCGTGACGACAAGCAGGGCGCCTTTGCCGGTCCCTGGATCGCCAAGACCTACAGCGGCAAGAGCGTTGCCATCCTCGACGACAAGTCGGCCTATGGTCAGGGCCTTGCCAACGAGACCGAAAAGAACATGAACGCAGCCGGCATGAAGACCGCGCTGCGCGACACCTACACCGCCGGCGACAAGGACTTCTCGGCGCTCATCTCCAAGATGAAGCAGGCGAAGATCGATGTCGTCTACATCGGCGGCTATCATCCGGATGCCGCTCTGATGATGCGCCAGTCGCGTGATCAGGGCTTCCAGGCCGCGTTCATCTCCGGCGACGCGCTCAACTCCGCTGAATTCTGGTCGATCTCCGGCCCGGCGGGCGAAGGCATGCGCTTCTCCGACGCGGCCTCGGCGATCAACCTCGACTCCGCGAAGGACGTCGTGGCGAAGTTCCGCGCCGAGAACTACGAGCCGGAGGGTTACACGCTCTCGACCTATGCCGCGATCCAGGTCTTTGCGGCGGCGGCCAACGGGACGGGTGGGACCGACGGTGCGAAGATGGCGGCCTGGCTGCGGCAGAACACGGTGAAGACCGTGATCGGCGACCTCAACTGGGATGCCAAGGGCGACCTGAAGACGGTCAACTATGCCTGGTTCATCTGGCACGACGGCAAGTATACCCAAGAGCCGCTCAACTGAGCCGCTGAACTGAGATCGCTTCGGCGCCCTCCGGGGCTCCGAACGGAAGGCCCGGGCTCAAGCCCGGGCCTTTTTCTTTCACACGCTGCGGAACTGGCGCAGGTCGTCGCGGCAAGCCTCGCTGAAGGTTTTCAGCGGATCGACGTGGCTGGTGCCGATCATTTGCCGGAGGTCGCGCAGCGTTATGTTCGGTTCGAACGAGGTGGTGATGATCAGCCGCACCACATCGTCGGCCGCCTCGGTCACCGCAGGTGAGGAGAGGATGCGCATGCGGCTGACCAGAGCGTAGAGCGTCACCAGGTCGCCGATCTCGACCTTGTCGCTGGCCAGGGCATTGGCATAGAGGCGCGACGATTCTTCGACGAAGGTCCGATAGAGGTCCTGGCGGCGGTTCTTGTCGCTGGCGAGCTGGCTGCTGCGCGCCTGCGCGCTCTGGCTGACCCAGGAGGCCGCGAGCGAGGTCAGGCCGCCGACGACCGAT
>DATKMF010000074.1:0-7879 GCA_035542015.1 Candidatus Cybelea sp. | reverse complement strand
GTTGAAGGCGCTGGAGGAGCAGGATCCGCTCACCATCAAGGCCTTCCAGTACGACATCGTCTGCAACGGCGTCGAGCTCTCGTCGGGCGCCATCCGGAACCACCTGCCGGAGATCATGTACAAGGCCTTCGCGATCGCCGGATACGCGGCCTCCGAGGTCGAGACCAAGTTCGGCGGCATGCTGAACGCGTTCAAGTTCGGCGCACCGCCGCATGGCGGCTCGGCGCCCGGCATCGACCGCATCGTCATGCTCTTGGCGGAAGAGAAGAACATCCGCGAAGTGATCGCCTTCCCATTGAACCAGCGCGCCGAGGACCTGCTGATGCAGGCGCCCGCCGAGGTACCACCGGCGCGGCTGAAGGAACTCTCGATCAGGCTCGATTTGCCTTTGGCGAAGAAGTGAGACAGACTCTCGCCGGTCGAGTGCAGGCGAAGAGCTGCGACACGACAGCGCCCGCGACTTAGAACGGGCGCATCGGCTGGGAAGGTGGATCAACGGAAACCGATAGGACCGATGTCGAATCCTTTCGACGACGGCTTCACGATGCCCGCCGATTGGGCCCGACATGCGCGTTGCTGGATGGCCTGGCCGGTCCGGTCCGAGACCTGGGGCGAGCATCTCGAGGCGGCGCAGCAGGCGGCGGCGGAGATCGCCAACGCGGTCGCGCAGTTCGAACCCGTCAGCATGATCGCCAAGCCGAAGAACGTGGCCGAGGTCTCGCTGCTGACCGGGCAGGGCGTCAACCAGGTCTCGCTGCAGCACGACGATAGCTGGATCCGCGACATGGGCCCGGTCTTCGTCGCCAACGCCCATGGCGAGGTCGCGGGCGTCGACTGGCAGTGGAACGCCTGGGGCCATCGCTACGAGGATTTCGAGCGCGACGCCGCCGTGGCGGCCGCGATCCTGAAGCAGTTGAAGATGCGGCGCTATCCCGGCGACCTCGTGGTCGAGGGCGGTGCGCTCAATGTGGACGGCGAGGGCACGCTGATCACCACGGAATCCGTGCTGCTGAACCCGAACCGCAACCCGGACAAGAGCCGGGAGGAGATCGAGGAATCCCTGATCCGCCATCTCGGCCTCAAGCAGGTGATCTGGCTGGGCGAGGGGCTGCAGGACGATTTCGGCGGCGGTCGCGTCGAGAACCTCGCGCGCTTCGTGCGGCCGGGTGTCGTGCTGGCGCTGACCTGCGCCGATCCCGCCGATCCCAATCACAAGGTGCTCAGCGACAACCTCGCGCGGCTGAAGTCCGCCAAGGACGCCGCCGGCCGCGATCTCGAGGTGATCGAGCTCGAGCAGCCGCGCCCGCTGTTCGACACCGAGGGCCGGCGCCTGGCGCTCTCCTACATCAACTTCCATGTCGCCAATGACGGCGTGATCCTGCCGGCCTATGAGGACGGGGCCGCCGACAAGCGCGCCTTCGACACGATCTCGAAACTGTTCCCCAAGCGCGAGGTGATCCAGCTGCCGGCGATCGAGCTCGCCTATGGCGGCGGCGGAATCCATTCGATCTGCCTCGGTCAGCCGGAGGGCCGGGCGGCCGCCGCGGCGCCGGCCACCTAGTCGCTGTAACTCCCGCTGTACAATCCTCGGGCATTCCTGTGCTAGGCTGCGACATCCGGAATGCAGGGTCGGGGGACTTGAGCATGCGGGAAAGCAACGGAGACGAGGTCGAGCAGGTGCTGCAGAACCTGCTCGCGCAATTGGCGGGCGGGCTTTCGCCTCAGGAATCCGCCGAGATCAGCCGACTGGTCTGGTCGGGCAGCTATCGCAACGCCTTCGAGAACCTGTGCCGCCACGCCACGACGACGCAGCAACCGCTGCCGATGCATGCGCGCGCCATGGTGTTCAAGCTGGCGGATCGGCTGGGCATGGACCCAGCCGATCTCGGCATGCTGAAGTGAGGCAAGGCGACGCGAGGCCTACTGCGCGCCGACGGTGATGCCGGCCTGGACTTCGGTGATCGCCTGGTTGACGAGATCCAAGGCTTTGACGCGATGGCCGCCTTTGTCGGTAGCCGCGATCGTCAACTGGTCCTTGGCCGTCTTCAGCGCCGTCAAGGCGGCTTCCATATGCGGCTGGGCGGCGAGGGCATAGCCCGCGCCGAACGCCAGGCCGATTCCAACGAGCGCGACGAGCAGCGGCTTGCGGGTCAGCAAAGACGTCATCAGGGACTCCATTCTGGGTGAGAGACGACGCGCCGACGCTAACACCGCCCTGGAATCCGCGTAACCTTGCGGCGTCGCACCAGCGTGAAATTCGTGTAACGAATCGTGTCAGGCGGCCGCGGCCACCGCTTGGGGCGCTTCGCCGGCGATCGTCGTCCTATGCAGCAGGCGGCGGTGGCCGTCGTAGTCGTTGACCGCGAGATGCATCAGGCAGCGGTTGTCCCACATGGCCAGCGTGCCCTCGCGCCAGCGCAAGCGGCAGGTGAACTCGGCGCGGATACTGTGCTGGTGCAGATAATCGAGCAGCGGTTTCGATTCCGCCGCCGTCATCCCCTCGAAGCGCTGGGTGTAGACCGGGTTGACGAAGAGCGCCTTCCTGCCGGTGACCGGGTGCACGCGCACCACCGGATGCAGCACCTCGCGATCGGCCGAGGGATCGTTGCGTACCATGCGGATCGAGCGGCTGACGGCGACGTCGGGTGCCGGCCCCATCGTGCCGTGCGGCGCCCCGGTATGGACCGCGCGCAAAGGCTCGAGCAGATGCTGCATGCCGGAGGAAAGCGAATCATAGGCGAGATACTGGCTGGCCCAGATCGTGTCGCCGCCGACGGGCGGGAGCTCGACCGCATAGAGCAACGTTGCCGAGGGCGGCTCCGCGAGGAAGGAGAAGTCGCTGTGCCAGGTGCCGCCGAAGGTCGCGATCTTGCGCTCCTCCTTCTCTTTGAGGACCGCGATCACATCGGGATGGCTGTCGATGCCCTCCACATAGGGCACGCGCAGCACCGGGCCGAAGAGGCGCGTGACCTTGAGCAGCTCGTCCAGCGTGAGATGCTGGTCGCGGATAAACAGCACCGAATGCTCGGCAAAGGCGCGCTCGATCGCGGCGATCTCGGAGAGCTCGGCACGCCGCAGGTCGACGCCGGTGACCTCGGCCCCGAGTGCCGGGGTGACGGGGGAGATTTGGATCTGCGTCATACGGCACCTCCGGCGAGCATCTTACGCCGCCCGGCCTTGGCCGTTCCAGCGGCCGAGCTCGCGGTCGATCCTGGCCGCGAGCTCGGGGGTGATGCCGGTCAGCGGCAATCGCACCTCCGGGCTGTCGATCAGGCCCTGGCGGTAGAGCCAGTATTTGAGCGGCGCCGGGCTCGGCTCGGCGAAGAGCAGGCGCGGCAGGTCGGAGAGGTCGTGCCAGAGCTTCAAGGCCGCACGCGTGTCGCCGTCGTCGCGATGCGCGGCGTGGATCGCCGCGAAACGCTCGGTCTCGACATGAGCCGAGGCCAGGATGCCGCCATCGGCACCCTGGGCGAGCGCCACGTGGAACTGCGCATCCTCGCCGCACATGACCGCGAATCCCTCGGGCCGGCGGCGCAGGAGATCGAGACTCTGTGCCGGATCGGCGCAGCAATCCTTGATGCCGATGATGGTCGGCAGAGCCGCCAGGCGCAGCAGCGTATCGTTCGCGAGGTTGACGCCGGTGCGATAGGGGATGTTGTAGAGCAGGATCGGATGCTCGGCCGCTTCCGCCAGCGCCGCGAAGTGGCGATAGAGCCCTTCCTGCGACGGGCGCAGGTAGGAGGGGCAGGAGATCAGATAGCCCGCGACCGGCCAGGCGCTGGTGCGCAGCAGCGTCTTCTCCAGCTTGCGCGTGTCGCTGCCCGAGAGGCCGAGATAGACGGGCACGAGATCGCCGAGCTCGTCGGCCGCGATGGCGGCGAGGCGCTGGGTCTCGGACTCGTCCAGCAGCGGACCCTCGCCGGTGGTGGCGGCGACCACGATGCCATCGACCGGCCGCGCCGAGATGTGGCGCAGCAGGCGCTTCAGCGAGGCCTCGTCGAGCCCGCCGTCCTTCAGCGGCGTCACCAGCGGCAGCCAGACGCCGCGCACCTCGGCGCGGGCGGAATCGGACACGATGCGATCCGGCATCCGTCCCGGACTGGGCGGTTCGAACACTCTCTCTTCGGTGATCATGGTTCGCTCCTCCGTTTGAGGCCGGAGGGCGGGGGCAAGAAAAAACCCCGACCGATCCGGCGGGGTCCATCTGATCTGCGGTGCGCTACTGGGAGTCAGCGCAGGCAAACACCAACGGCCCCTGGAGAGGGTCGCTTTTGCCACATAACGCAGACATGCCGCAGATCGCGCATGGGCCTCAGTATCGCCGAGGGTGCGACAATCTGTCAACAGGCCTGTCGCGCTTTCGCAGGCGATTTCAATGCGCTAGGGAGGGGCTTGACCAAACGCACACTATAGTGTAAGTTCCTGGACTGAACTTACGGTGTGGCATGAGCCTCCAAACAGGTCCCGCATTATAGCATGACGCCCTCGGAAAGCTTGTCAGCAGAAGAGCTTCTGCTGCGCGAAGCCGTGTTCGGCGATGCCTCGCCTTCGGCTGCGACGATCCAATCCGTGATGAAGGATCTGGTGCCTGCGATCGAAAAGCCGGCGCCGACGCGAGAGAAGCCGCCGGTGGCCGACAAGGTGGCTGCGGTCCTGAAGACCCTGCCGGCCAGCACGCAGGCGCGGCAGATGCTGGTCCACACCGTGGGCGAGGTCGCGGACGCGCCGCCGCCGCCGCGGGAATGGCTGGTCGAAGGCCTGATCCCGTTCGGCACCGTCACCTTCATCAGCGGCGACGGCGGCATCGGCAAGACGCTGCTCGGCCAGCAGCTGATGATGGCGGCCGCACTCGGCCTGCCCTGGATCGGACGGCCGACGGTGCGCACGGGATCGCTGGCGCTGTTCTGCGAGGACGAGGTGGCTGAGATTCAACGCCGCGCGGTCGATATCGCGCGGCATCACCGCGTGTCACTCTCGGACCCGCTGCTGAAGGGGATGGGCTTCCTCTGCGAGGTCGGCGAGGACAACGGGCTGAACCGGTTTGACGGGTCGGCGGGCGACGCCTCGCCCTATGGCACCACGGCGCTCTACGACGCGCTGACCGACCTCGCGGAGAAGCACAAGTCGCGGCTGGTGCTGCTTGACTCCCTGCACGACGTCTTCACCGGTAACGAGAACTACCGGCCGGCGGTGAAGGCCTTCGTGCGCGCGTTGGCACAGATGGCGCGGCGGCTCGACGCCGCCGTGGTGGTGCTGGCCCATCCCAGCATGTCCGGCCTCGACCGCGGCAGCGGCACCTCGGGCTCCACCGCCTGGAACAACGCGGTGCGGTCCAGGCTCTATCTCACGCGGCGGGAGCCGGGGCGCGGCGGGGCGAAGGATGGCGCAGCGGGGGATGCCAGGGCACGCGTGCTGAAGACGATGAAGGCTAACTACGGCGCCATTGGCACCACGATCGCGCTCCGCTGGGAGAAGGGCGTCTTCGTCGCCGAGGAACCGCCCGCGGTGGAAGGCGAGGTCGTGCCGACGCGGAAGAAGATGCCGCTGCGGCGGGTGCTGCCGGGGCCGCGATGGTAAGGGGCGCTTCTCGAGGTGTGAGCGCTGCACTGGACACTTCCCTTCTCCCCTTGTGGAAGAAGGATACGCACTCTTGGCGAGGCGTAGCCGACGGCGCCGCTGCTGTAGCGCTTGCGCGCTGCACGCGTTCGGCGCGGCCCCATCACCCAGCTGCGGCTAAGCTCGCGCGCGCTCGCTAAGCCTTCGCAGCCCTCTCCCACGAGGGGAGAGGGGTCTCATCTTGCGTGTGCTTGCGCTTTGTCGGCGTCTCCTGACACGCCCTGTCGGACACACGCCGTAATATCGTCGACACCCGAGTGTCCGACACCGGAGCACGCATGCCCCAGCGCATCCTCTACATTGGCCCTCTCTCGCTGTTCTCCCGCAAGGTGGAGATTGCGCTCCGGGAGAAGGGGCTTTCGTATGAGCCCGTCGTCGTGGCGTTCAGCCAGGCGGAGGGGTATCGGCCGAAGCATCCTGCTGTCACCGCAGCCAATCCCAAGGGACAGGTGCCGGTGCTGGTGGATGGGGATCTGACCTTGTTCGATTCGACGGTGATCTTCGAGTATCTGGAGGATGCTTATCCGGCGCCGGCGCTCTATCCGCGGGAGCCGGCCGGGCGGGCGCGGTGTCGCCTCACGGAGCTGGAGGCGGACGAGATCCTGTTCGCGCCGGTGCGCAATCTGCTCTACCGCACCGAGCCCCCTTTGCCGGATGCGGCGCGGCAGGCGGCGCGGGTCGCGGCCGGGGCGGAGGCCGAGGCGGAGCTGGTGCGGCAGTTCGTGGGGCTCGATGCGCGGCTCGCTGACCGCGACTATTTCTGCGGCGCGTTCTCGGCGGCGGATATCGGGATGTTCATGACGGTGCTCTGGACCCAGCGGCTGAGAGGGCCGCGCCTCGCCGCCTATCCGGCGCTGGCGGCGTGGTATGCGCGGATGCTGGGGCGGCCGAGTTGCGCGGCTGCCACGGGCGAGATCGCGATGGCGGACAAGCAGCTTTCGCCGGCGCTGGGTTAAGCGCCCGCGCAACCCTCGCCCTGAAGGTGGAGGGCTCAAGCCGCTGGATCGACCGCTGCGTTCAATGCAGCCGCGATTCCATTCTTGATCCAGCGCGGGATCGCCACCGCAGCGCTAGTGCTTCGACTTTCGCGCTTCGCCGGTCAGGCTGGTTTGGGCCAGGGTGCGGGCGATCTGGTGGGCGGAGGGGCCGACTTCCGAAACCAGGCGCAGCAGCTGCTCGATCGAGACGCCGAACCGGGCCGCCCAAGGCTCGAGGCTGCCGATATCGGCGGCGTCGATGATCTCGTCGCTGATCGGCCGGGAAATGGAGGCGCCGGGACGCGACACCGGGTCATCGAGGCGCCGCAAGGTTTCCCGCATCAACTCGACCGCGGTCTGCATCTGGTCCAGGATGTCGCTGGCGAGCCTGACCTGGTCGGCGCTGTATCCGGTGAATTGCATGCGCTCGACCCGGCGGCGCTGGGTGGCGATCCGATCCTCGGCCTGGGCGATCCGCACCCGCAGTGCCGCGGCGCGGGCGATGGCATCGAGGCGAGGGGCGGCGTCCTTCGGCGGCCGCTTGAAAAGCGCGACGGCCATCTCGGTGAGCTCGCCGACCGCGAGCGGTTTCGACACCAAGGGCGCCGTCTTCAGATCGTCCGGCAGGATGGAACGGTCATAGCCGGTGACGAAAAGGAAGGGGACCTGCTTCGTCTGCAACAGGCGCGCGATCGGAAAGGCCTTGGCCCCGCCGAGATGGATGTCCACCAGCGCGCCGCTGAGGTCGTTGGCCGCGGCGAGGCGCTGGCCCTGCTCCAGGGTGGCGGCCGGGCCGACCACCGTGAACGCGGCGTCCTCAACGGCAAGACGCATCATCTCGCCGACCAGACAGTTGTCCTCGACAATCAAAACGTTCATGCGGGTCCCGGTCCCGAACGCTCTATTAAACGTCTCAGCCTGTGGATTAATCCAACTGCTTTCTGCGGAATCGCGACGGTTGGCGAGACGAATCCGGTCCCGGGTATTCGGATTAACCCGCGGCGGGCTCGGGAGTTTCAGGAGGCCGGGAGTGGCGAGGGCGTCGCACCGGATCGCCCTACTGTGTTCGTCCCGGCGAGCAGCGCAGCCGCAACCCCCTCCCTAACCCTCCGCCAATCTTGGGGGAGGGGATTGGAATGTCCGGGCCTCCAGCGGGACATCAAGTCGGTTGCAGGGAGGGGCGAGGCTCTCTCGTTCGACGGCTCGGCCTATTCCGGCTTCCTGCGGCCCCGGCTCCACCTCAGCACCTCGGACGGGGTTTCGCCGAAGGCCTTGGCGAAGTCCTT
>DATKMF010000073.1:0-2319 GCA_035542015.1 Candidatus Cybelea sp. | reverse complement strand
TGTGCGGCACGATGGCGGTGTGCGGGATCGGCAGCCCGAGCGGGCGGCGAAACAGGGCGACCACGGCGAACCAGTCGGCGCAGGCGCCGATCATGCCGGCTTCCGCAAAGGCGCGCAGGTAGGCGAGCCACGGCCACTGGTGCACGGCGACTGAGGTGGCGACGAAAATCACAAGCATCAGGAGCAGCAGCGCGGTTGCGAAAAAGCGCATCCGCCGCAGGCCGGCGCGGCGTTCGTCGGCGCCGTCGCTCGCGGCAGGGGCTAGCGTGCGACGCGGCCGGGGCGGGGCGAGATCAACGGAGGAGGGCATCGGACTTTCGCGCCGCCAGCCCGCCATAGCGAGCCCGGATGTTGGCGCTGCCGTAAGTGCGCTCGAGCCGGCGCATGGCGAAGTGGCCTTGCGCGATGCGCTGGAAATGATCCATGAAGATCATGTTGACGGTGGCCCCGCCCAGCGCGCCGAGCACCGGCATCGCGCTCGCCGCGACCTTGTCGGAGACCACAAGGCCGAAGCGCGACACGATCTCGCCGATGAAGCTTGCGACGACGGGAGCGGAGGCGTCGATGGCGCCGCGCTCGAGCGCCAGCGCCGCGACGTCATTGGTGTATCTCGAGATCAGCGCGCGGGCGGCATAGTAGCCGACGTCGACATTCTCCGGATTGCGCTTGGCGCCATAGGCGAACACCTCGAGACAGGCGAGGCGCGCCTCGAGGGTTGAAAGGTCCTCACCCTGATGCCGGGCGATCTCGGCGATCGCGCGCAGCATCAGCGTCGTGGTCATTGGCAGCTCGACCGCGAGCGCGGCGAAGCCGAACAGGCCGCTGACCCCGCCGGTGACGCCGGCGAGGAAGGAGGAGAAGCCGGTCATCGGCGTGCGTGGCGGCTTCTCGTCCAGCGTATCGACGGCGACCTCGAGGGCCTTCATGACCGCGTTGCGGACCAGGCCGCCGATCTCCCGGTTCACCGCCTTCGGCAGAAAGCCAAGCACGCGGCTGACCGGCACGCCAGCATAGTCGGCGAGCTTGGCCGCGAAATTACGCCCCTCGAGCTGCTTGACGGCGTTCCTTAAGGCGGCGTCATCGGCCGGGGTGATGGCGAGCAGGGTGACATCGTCGGTCATTGTTAGCGCAGGATGGGACGGATGCCGTTGCCGCTGGCGAGGATTGCCGAGCCGTTGCTGATCAAAGCGGTCACCTCCGGCGTGATCAGCCCGCCCGGCAGCGCAAGCACCAGCGCCAGGGTGTTCAAGGCGGCGACAATGGCGTAGTTCTGCCTGATCAGGCTGACCGCGCCTTGCGAAATCTCGATCGCCTTGACGAGCTTCCACAGCGAATCCTCCATGAGGATCACGTCGGCGGACTCATGGGTCACCTCCGCGCCGTGCTTCATGGCGATGCCGACATCGGCAAAGGAGAGCGCAGGCGAATCGTTGATGCCGTCGCCGACCATGGCGACGCGCCGGCCTTGGCGCTGCAGGTCCTGGATCACGGATGCCTTGTCCGCCGGCAGCATGTCGGCAAAATGGCGCGACAGCCCGATATCGCCACAGACCGCGCGCGCCACCACCGCATTGTCGCCCGTGAGCATGATGGTGTTGCGGATGCCGCGCTCATGCAGCGACCTGACCACCAAATGGCTCTCGTCGCGGATCTTGTCGGAATAGGGCACGAGGCCGGCAAGCTTGCCGTCGACGGCGATGTAGAGGCTGGAAAATCCCTTCTCGTCGAGGCCTTCGCGGTCGAGCACCGACATGTCGGTCCGGATCTCGCTTTGGCGCATGAAGCGCTCGTTGCCGACATGGACATAATAGCCATTGACCTGGCCTTCGACGCCGAGGCCGATCCGGTACTTGGTCTCGTTGCATGGCGGAACGTTGACGCCGAGCAGCCTCGCCTTGCTGCGCAGCGCCTCGGCGACGGGGTGCTGCAGCTTGGTCTCGGCAGCGGCGGCCAGGCCCAAGAGATGGTTCGGCGTGATGTGGTCCTGGTAGGAAATGACGTCGATGACCGCGGGCTGGCCATGCGTCAGCGTGCCGGTCTTGTCGAACACGATGGTGTCGATCTCGGCGAGCTTTTCCATGTGGCCGCCGCTCTTGATGATGATGCCGGCGCGGGCCGCTTGTGTCATCGAGGACAGGACCGAGGTCGGCGCGGCCACGCGAATGCCGGTGCCGTAGTCGACGATGACAAGCGACAGGAAGCGGCTGAAGTCCCGGGTCACGGCTGCGGTCGAGGCGGCGAGCGCCAGGGTCGGCGTCACCAGCCGGTCGGCGAAGCGCTCGGCATGGTTCTGCATCCGCGTGTCGCCGATCGGCGCGG
>DATKMF010000072.1:0-2367 GCA_035542015.1 Candidatus Cybelea sp. | reverse complement strand
AGCTTGCCGGTGCCGGTCATCTGATCGGGCTTGCCGGTGAAGGTGATGCTGCCGGAGCGGCCGTCGGCGCAGCTGACGTCGACAATCAATCCGCCGCCGGCATTGTCGCGGGTCTTGCCCTGGCAGATGGTCATGTTGCTGCTGACAAACACCACCGGCGTGTTGTCGTAGAGCGTTGTCATGCTGCTGAGGTCGTGGGGCGTGTAGCTGCCGGCGAAGCTCTCGCCGGTCGTTGCGGAGCCCCCCTGGAGCGTGCTCGGGGTAGAGCAGGCCGCGAGCAGAAGGAGGGAGCCGGAGAAGACGAGACCGATCGCTTTCACCTGAGCCTCGCTGAACATGTTGTACCGACGGAGACCGCGATCATAGCACGGATCGTCTCCGGGTCACTTGGTGATGGTAAGGGTCACCTGGTCGCTGCCGAGGAGGCCGGTGCCGACCGACTGGCTCGGCCCGTCGAGCAGGATCACCGATCCGGCGCGGCCGTCATCGCAGGTGAGCACGGCGACGGTGGAGCCGACGGTCTCGGCGCTCATGGTGCGGCCCTCGCATTTGGCGCCCTTGCTGCTTTCGAGCGAGAGCGAGCCGCTGGTCAGCATGCCGCCCGGCGTCGCGGTGCCGCTGAAGGTCTCACCGGTGCCGAGCGCCCGGCCCTCGACCGTCCGGTCGACGGTGCAGCCGCCCAGGGCAGCAAGGACGATCAGGAGGAGAGTGACTCGGGTTGCGATCACAGGAATCGACCGTTGGAATCTGAGGGAACGAATGGGCACACCTATCTATTCCCGAAACCTGACGCCAGCAAGCCGCGCGGGTTCGTGATTCGGTTCGCGAAACGGGAGGGAACGCTCCTGCCGTCGCGGCTGTTGTTCCCGGCAACCAGCCCGATCGACCGACGCGGCGATGCCAGCGCATTCCCGATTGCCGAAACCGCCATCCGCCTCTCTGCTCGCGCTCGCCTTGTGCGGGCTGCTGGCAGCCTGCGCGGTGCCCGATGTCGATACCAGCATCGAGCGCGCCGCCGAGCGTGGACCGACGACGCCGCAGATTGAGGGCGCATCCGGCCCGCTCGGCGTCGCGGAGAGTCGGGCGGTGCTCGCCAAGGTCGGGGCGGAGGCGGGCACCGGCAATGGCGCCAAGATCCTGGAGCGCCATCTCGCGATCGAGGAGGCGGTCGCGGGCAGTCCGCTCACCGCCGACAACGCAGTCACCGTGCTCGAGGACGGCGCCGCCACCTTCCGCGCCATGGGGGCGGCGATCCGTGGCGCCCGGCACAGCATCAACCTGGAGTATTACACCATCGAAGACGTGACGTTCGACGGCAAGGAGACGCTTTCCGAACTGCTGCTGCAGAAGCGGCGCGAGGGCGTCGCCGTCAACATCATTTACGACAGCTACGGGTCGAGCGACACGCCGGCGGATTTCTTCAACCGGCTGAAGCAGGCGGGGGTCAATCTCCTCGACTTTCATCCGATCGATCCCAATCCCGCCAACGCGCTCAACATCAACGACCGCGATCATCGCAAGATCCTGGTGGCCGACGGCGAGGTCGCCATCCTCGGCGGCGTCAACATGAGCAAGAGTTACCAGAGCAAGGCGCCGGGGAGCAGCAGCGGCTCCGCGAAGTCCGACGCCGCGGCACCCACCGATCAAGCGGCGGCGGACCAGAAGGCCGCGGAGAAGGCCGCAAGCCAAAAGCCGGGTGGCGGCCTCGGCGCCGCGATCGGCCTCACCACGCAACTGCCGGATCAGTGGCGCGACACCGCCGTCCGGATCGAGGGGCCGGCGGTCGCCGAGGCGCAGCGTCTCTTCGTCGAGCACTGGAAGGCCGAGAAGGGGCCGAAGCTGGACGAAACCGGATTCTTCCCCAAGCTTGCCGCCAGGGACAGCCAGGTGGTGCGCATCATCGGCTCGACGCCGGAGCAGAACATCTCCCGCTACTACGTCACCCTGGTCTCGGCCTTGCGCAATGCCGAGAGCCGGATCTGGATCAGCGCCGCCTATTTCGTGCCGACCCAGGCGGAGATGGATGCGCTGACGGCGGCGGCCCGGCGCGGCGTCGATGTGCGGCTGCTGCTGCCGGACAAGAGCGACTCCCAGCAGGCGATCGCGGCGGCGCAGTCGCACTACCTCGACCTGCTGGAAGCCGGGGTCAAGATCTACGAGACGCGGGATGTCGTGCTGCACTCCAAGACGGTGGTGATCGACGGCGTCTGGTCGGCGATCGGCTCATCGAACTTCGATCACCGCAGCGTGCTGTTCAACGACGAGGTCGACGCCATCATCCTCGGCAAGGAAACCGCCGATGCGCTGGAGCGTATCTTCGAGGACGGGATGAAGATCTCGGTCGCGATCGATCGCGAGACCTGGGTC
>DATKMF010000071.1:0-9560 GCA_035542015.1 Candidatus Cybelea sp. | reverse complement strand
CGCGCCCGCGAACCCGACATGCGAGAGCGCATGACCGGCGAAGGTCTGGCCGCGCAGCACCAGGAAGTAGCCGACCGTCCCCGCGACCAGCGCGACGATGGCCGCGGCCGCGAAGGCGTTCCGCATGAAGTCGAAGTCAAGCATGATGATGCCCGGTATGGTCCCCGGGGTGGTGCCGGTGCGCGTCCTGCTCCATGTCCTGGCTGCCGGCCATCACAAAGATCCGCTGGCCGAGCCGCACCACCTCGATCTCCGCGCCATAGAGCCGGGAGAGGACCGGCGCGTTGATCACCGCGTCGACCGTGCCGATGGCCGCATGGCCGGCGCCGAGGTAGAGCACCCGATCGATCGAATCCAGCAGCGGATTGAGCTCATGGGCGCTGAAAACGACCGTGATGCCGAGCGCGCGCTGCAGCCGGCGCACCAGATCGACGATGCCCCGCTGGTGCCGCGGGTCGAGGCTGATCAGCGGCTCGTCCAGCAGCAGCAGCCGCGGCGCGCCGAGCAATGCCTGGGCGAGCAGCAGCCGCTGGCGCTCGCCGCCCGACATCTCGCGCAAGGGACGCCGCGCCAGCGCGCGGGCTTCCACGAGGTCGAGCACGCGGTCGACGTCGAGCCTGGCATCGACGCCCAGCCACGGGCGACCCCAGCGATGGCCTTCCGCGGCACTGGCGACGAAATCGCGACCGCTGAGGCCGCTGCCCATCTCCGCGCCGCGGGTCTGCGGCAGATAGCCGATCTCGCGGCTGCCGCGCGTCACCGGGCGGCCGAACACGGTGATGGCGCCTGCCGTCGCAGGAAGAAGTCCGAGCACCGCCCGCATCAGCGTGGTCTTGCCGGCGCCATTGGCGCCGAGCATGCCGAGGAACTCGCCCTCGGCGATCTCGAAGCTCACGCGGGAGAGGATGTTCCGTCCGCCAAGCGCAAGGGTGACGCGTTCGAAGGTGACAGCGCTCACGGTTGAGAAGCGAGCGCCTTATCGAGCGCGTCGAGCTGCGACATCATCCACTGCTGATAATTCATGCCCGCGGGCTCCGTCTCGGTGACCCCGACCACCGGTACATGGGATGCGTTGGCGAGGTCAAGCAGCCGCTTGGTGAGATCGTCCGAGGTCTGGCTGTTGTAGAACAGCACCTTCACCTGCTGGTTCTTGAGATCGCTCTCGAACTCGCCGACGTCAGACGCACTCGGTTCCGTGTCGTTCATGACGGCGAGTTGAAAGCGCTGGTTGCGCATGTGGAAGCCGAGCGCATTCGACATGTAGCCGAACACCGGCTCGGTCGCCGTCACCATGCTGCCGCCATACTTGTCGTGCAATGCCCTGATCTTCTGCTGCAACGGCTCAAGGGAGGCGATGAAGGTCTTCAGTCGCGCATCGTAGTCCGTCTTGTGCGACGGGTCGGCGGTCGCGAGATCGGCGGCGACTGCAGTCGCCACCGCGATCATGGTCGTGGGGTCGTACCAGAGATGCGGGTTGTCGCCGCTCTTGCGGTGCATGAGGTCCGCGGCGACGATGGTGACGCGATCACCCGCCGGTGCCGCCGCCAGCAGTTTCTCCATCCAGGGATCGTAGTCGATGCCGTTGTAGACGACGAGCCTCGCTCCCGCGACCGCCCGCGCGGTCGAGGGGCTGACCTCGAACATATGCGGGTCCTGATCCGGATTGTTCAGGATGCTGACGACCTTCACGTCGGGTCCGCCAATCTGCTCGGCGACGTCGCCGTAGAAATTCTCGGCCGCCAGCATGTTGACCGGCTGAGCGGCGGCTCTTGCGCCGGCCGCTCCGCCGAGCAATGCCGACACGGCAACCAGGGCGGTGAAAGTCTTGGTCATGGCAGGCTTGGTCATGGCACGCTCGCGATCGGGTGGAGACTTCGAAATGATATAGTATAACATTTCAATCGATGTCAACGCGCAGGACCCGATCCCGGCGGACTTGCTCGTTCGTCGGACATTGCATTGCAGCAGGTTCGACAATCAGTTAGGCTCCTGCGGGCGTGGCGGCTGGAAGGAATTGAGCATGTTGACCAGGCGCGATCTCCTGAACGGAACTCTCCTTGGCGGCACCGCCCTGCTAGCCGGCACCGCCGCCGCGCGCGCTTTCTCAATCGAACCCATGCCGGCCGACGTCGCCGCAGCGTATGCTCTGCGGTGCAGCACCACCCTGGGCCATGGCCAGCTCATCCAGACGACGAAGACGGCGCTCGATGCCCAGATCGCCAAAGGGCTCAAGCCTGTAGGCGCTCAGGAAATCGTGGTCTGCCCGATCTGCGGCTGCAAGATCGTCGTTTCCGCCTGATTCCTGATTCGGCGCTCTGACGGGTGTTTCGCATCCGCGATTTGTTGCTGGCGGGAGCGACGTTTCTTGGCGGTATTGTTCAGTTTTCTCGTCCGCCGCGGCTGCTGCTCGCCTGCGCCACCACATCGTGCTGCGGCTGCCGGAGAGCGCCGTCGCCAGCCGCGCCTTCATTCTTGCCGGTCCGATTCTCGTGACCCTGATCGGTGCCGTGCTGCTGAGCGGCGCGCTGCTCCTGCCGTCGATCTCATAGCCGGCACCGCCTATTCGGCGCCGGGATTGACTCCGGGGAATTGATGCCGCGTGACTGGTTTCTCAGGAATCCCGGGGAGACTCGGCGCTGGCTGCGACACGGGGGCGTATGTGACGGCGCGCTGCGCCAATCCCGCGCCGCCCAGGAGCAAACCAATCGCAATCAACCAGCTGCCCAGAATGCGCGCGGAGATATCGAACCAGTGTCCGGCCAAGCGCCGCGCTACCAAGGCCAAGAGCAGGATCAGCCAGAGCGCCGCGGCGACGGCACCCTCCAGAAATGCGGGCGCTCCGGCACCGGGGTCGATGAGCTTGATCGAGAAGATCGCGATGGCCCCGATGCTGGCCGCCAAGGGCGGAAGCGTCCAGGAACGGAACTGGTCCGGCGTGACCAGAGCAAGGCCGGCAAGCAGACACGCTAGAGGGTCGATCAGGTAGAGGCGGTAGCTTGTTTCCGGACCGGCCAGCAATGCGAACAGGATGCGCTCTCTCTCAAGGAAGCTGAGGATTGCGGCCGGAACGAACAGGAGGACTGCTGCTGCAATGTTTCGGTTCCCCGAGAGGCCCAGCGCGACGCCAAGGCCGACCAGCGGCAGAGTCCGTCCGACACTGAGAAGAACGGCGAGCACGCCGCCCTCCAGCAGGCTGCGACCGGCGGGCGCGTGCAGCTCAATCGCCACAAGGACACCGACGCCGAGGATGCAGATGCCGGCGATGAGCCAGTCGCCTGGACGCAGGGCTCCCATCGCTGCCGAGCTAGAGCGCAAGAACAAGATAGTACGCGCCGCCGAGGACGATCACACCGCCTAGGGCTCTGGCCAGCCGGCCCTGATAGGGCTTGCCGAGCGCGAGCCCGACTCCGATACCGAGTAGGTGAATGGTTCCGGTCGCCAGCACGAAGCCGACCGCATAGTCCGCGGGGTCGGCCGCACGCGGCAGCTCGACCCCATGAGCATAGCCATGGCAGATCGCAAAGACCGAAATCAGGAGCAGCGCGATGATCTCCATGGGATGCCAGGCAAACAGGATGGCGGAGCCCAGGGCGACGATGGAAACCGCGATGCCGAGCTCCGTACCCGGTAGTCGAAGCCCGAGCATCGCAGCGAGCCCGCCCATCGCCATGACCAGCGGAAACGTGACTGGCAGCGTCCAGACCGAACGCCCGCCCATCTGCGCACCCCAGATCCCGACGGCGAACATGGCCAGGAAGTGATCCGGTCCGCTCAGCGGATGCTCGAACCCGCTGCCGAAGCCGCCCACCGGCCCTTCTGTGATGTGGGCGAAGGCGGAGATGGGCCAAAGGAGCAGACAAAGCAGAACCAGACCGGCCGATACGGTGCGGAGACTCATCCATCCTCCTGACAGGCCGGACTCGCATCCGACCCGCTGATTCCCACATCCCAGCTCTGCGTTGAGCTTACCGACCGAGGACGGTACTGGTAATGGACGGTTTATCAAAAAGAATCAGGAATGCCATCGATGTCGTAGGATTTTCGACCAATCGTCTGAATCGCTCTGTCTTTCCTCTGGCCGAATTCAGCGCGCCCGCGCGGCCAGTTCCGGTTCGCCGATCAGGTTGCCGGGCTCGCTCGCATAGCCGCCGGTGCCCGATACGGCCTGGCCTTGCCAGCGGCGCTCGATCTCCGCGCGTTCCGGCTGGTCGCGGAACCAGCGGATGAAGCGATTGATCTCGGACAGCAGCGCCAGATTCTCCGGCTCCGCGGCGACCGCGACCGCATAGTACCAGGGGTCCGGCGCCAGGTTGCCGGGCAGCAGCTCGATCCGGCCGCGCCACCGGCTCTCGGCGCCGTTGGCCGCCCAATAGTAGATCGGCTGATCGACCGCGAAAGCATCGACCGAGCCCTCGACCAGGCAGTCATGGATGCGCGACTGATCCGAATAGGCGATCAGGTTGGCGAGCCGCACCTTGCCGCCCGGCTTCTCCGCATTGGCGGACCAGCGCAGGCCGGCGGCTTCGAGTGTGGCGAAGGCGCCGGGATCGTTGATGCAGCCGAGCACTTTGTGTTCGAGATCGGCGATGCTGCGGATCGCGTTGTCGCCGGCCCTGCGCGCCAGCACATAGTGCAGATAGGTGTAGGCATCGGAGAAGGCGGCGCCGCGATAGGCGGCATTCGGCGGCAAGGCGCTCCAGACCACGTCTGCCGTCGGCGTCCCGGGCTCGGCGCCGGTATGCAGAAGCTCGGTGCAGCGGTCCCACGGATGCTCGACGAAATCCGGCTGGACGCCGATCCGGCGCGCGAAGGCGGTCGCATAATCCACATCGAGGCCGATCAGCTTCGCCCCCGGCGCGAGGCGGAACGAGAGGCCGACGAAGGCGGGCTCGATCGCGATGCGGATGCTGCCCCGCGCCCGGATATCGGCCAGCCGGTCATAGTTGGCGGTGGCGGGCAGCCCGTGCTTGCTGAGCACGCTGCGCGTCGCCGCGGCACGATCGCCCGGACGACGCGCGGCCCCGACCAGATCGTCGGCCAGATCCGCAATCCAGCGCGCCTTGCCGAGCAGCGCGGTATTGCGCTCGGCGATATGCGGCGTCGTCTCGGCGATCACGCGGTTGTTGTCCTTGAGAGCCGTCACGTTCGACTGCATGGCGTCGAAGCTCGCACTCATGCGGTCGAGAAAGCGCGCGAGGCTGGCGGAGAGCGCTGCGAACTGCCGGTCGGCCTGCTCGGCGGCCATGCCGACCTGGCGCTCGACCTCGCTCAAGTCGATGCTTCGGCTCGCCACTTTGGTTCCGTCCATGGTGCGCTGGGCGAGCTGGCGCACCTCCTGGGCGACGATGGCGAAGCCCTTGCCGTGCTCGCCGGCATGCACCGCCTCGATCTTGGCGTTGAGCGCCAGCAGGTTGATCGAATGCGCGATGCCCTCGATCTCGCGGAGAACCTTGCCGGCGTCGCGCGCTTTGACCTCGATCGCCTCGACCGTTGCGGCGAGCTCGCGCTTGATCTTCTCGATCGTGTCGTGCATCTCGGCATGCAACGCATCGCGGAGCTGGGCGACCGTCGCGACGCTCTCGGTGACCTGTCCCGCGGTCTGCTCCAGCGCGGCCCGGATACGGCCGTTGCGATCGGTGATCTCGGTGAGGGTCAGAGCCTGGGCCTCGAGCCCGCGCCCGATGGCGCTGCCGAGATGCCCGACGGCCGCGGTGCCGCGGGCGGCGAGCAGAGCCTCGTCCTCGGCTTCAGCGCCGTTCCCCTGGTCCGCCGTCTGGCCGTTCATGCCCGACACCGATGTGGCATCCGATTCCTCTCAGTGATGATTGTTTCCTCTGAATATAGAGCAATGCCGAAATGCCGTACAGGCTCAGTCGCCGGATCGGCCTCAACGACGGGGCCGTTTGGTTGCGGGAACCGAGTCCTCTGGCTATAAGGGCGCGACTGCATCCGCGGAGCGTTATCTTGGCGAAACCCCCGAAACGCGCGATTTCGGACGTGCTCGTGCTGAACGGGCCGAATTTGAACCTGCTCGGCCGGCGCGAGCCGGAGATCTACGGGCGCGAGTCGCTCGACGACATCGCGCGCCTGACGCGGGCGCGGGCCGAGGAGTTTGGTCTCATCATCGATTTTCGCCAGACCAACCATGAAGGCGAGCTGATCACCTGGGTGCAGCAGGCGCGGGAGAGCGCCCGCGCGATCGTCATCAACCCGGCAGGCCTCGGACATACTTCGGTGGCGCTGCTCGACGCGCTGATCTTCACCGAGCTGCCGGTGATCGAGGTGCATCTCTCGAACATCTTCCGCCGCGAGCCGTTCCGCCATCATTCCTATGTGAGCGCCGCGGCCAAGGGTGTGATCTGCGGTCTCGGCGCCCAGGGCTATCTGCTGGCGATCGAGGCGGTTGCCGCTCTCCTGAACAAGGGCGCCGGCAGGAACTCGAAGAAGGGGCGTGCATGAGCAAGTTCGACGTCGATGAGGTGCTGGTGCGCAAGCTTGCGCAACTGTTGAAGGATACCGGCCTCAGCGAGATCGAGTTCGAGAGCGAAGGCAGGCGCATCCGCGTCAACAGCGGGCGCATCTCGACCACGATGTCGGGCAGCATGGATTCCTCGGTGACCCAGGTCGCGGTGCCGCCGCCGCCCGTCGCTTCGCAGCCCGAGGGGCCGCCGGCGGGTGCGCTGACCTCGCCGATGGTGGGCACCGCCTATCTCGCGGCCGAACCCGGCGCGCAGCCCTTCGTCAAGCCGGGCGACCGGGTCACCAAGGGCCAGACCGTGCTCATCATCGAGGCGATGAAGGTGATGAACCCGATCCTGGCGCCGACCGCCGGCACCGTGCGCGAGGTGCTGATCGCCGACGGCCAGCCGGTCGAGTTCGGCGAAGCCCTCATGATCATCCAGTAAGCGGGACCGATGTTCGAGAAGGTGCTGATCGCCAATCGCGGCGAGATCGCGCTCCGGATCCATCGCGCCTGCCGCGAGATGGGAATCCGCACGGTCGCGGTGCATTCGACCGCCGATGCCGAGGCGATGAACGTGCGCCTCGCCGACGAGAGCGTGTGCATCGGGCCGCCGCCCTCGCGCGATTCCTATCTCAACATGGCGGCGATCATCTCCGCCGCGACCATCACCGGGGCCGATGCGATCCATCCCGGCATCGGCTTCCTCTCCGAGAACGCGGCCTTCGCCCAGATGGTCGAGGACCACGGCATCACCTTCATCGGCCCCGCGCCCGAGCACCTGATCATGATGGGCGA
This sequence comes from Candidatus Cybelea sp., assembly GCA_035542015.1. Classification (GTDB taxonomy): domain Bacteria; phylum Pseudomonadota; class Alphaproteobacteria; order Dongiales; family Dongiaceae; genus Dongia. The sequence continues at coordinate 2,302 of DATKMF010000071.1, read as the reverse complement.
CAAGGTGCAGGCGAAGGACGCCGCCAAGCGCTTCGGCATTCCGGTCGTGCCCGGCTCCGAGGGCGAGATCACCGGCGAGGCCGATGCCAAGCGCATCGCCGGAGAGACCGGCTATCCGGTGCTGATCAAGGCGGCGGCCGGCGGCGGCGGCAAGGGCATGCGGGTCGCCACCTCCGAAGCCGAGCTGATGGCCGCCTATACGATGGCCCGCACCGAGGCCAAGGCCTCGTTCGGCAACGACGCCGTCTACATCGAGAAATATCTCTCCCACCCGCGGCATATCGAGATCCAGATCATCGGCGACAGCCACGGCAACGTGGTGCATCTGGGCGAGCGCGATTGTTCGCTGCAGCGCCGCCACCAGAAGGTGCTGGAAGAGGCGCCCTCGCCGGCCCTCAACGCCGAGCAGCGCGCGCGCATCGGCAAGATCGCGGCCGATGCGATGAAGACCATGGGCTACAAATCGGTCGGCACCATCGAGTTCCTGTTCCAGGACGGCGAGTTCTATTTCATCGAAATGAACACGCGGCTTCAGATCGAGCATCCGGTGACCGAGATGATCACCGGCATCGACCTGGTGCGCGAGCAGATCCGCGTCGCCTCCGGGGCACCGCTCTCGTTCAAGCAATCCGACGTCACCATCGACGGCCATGCGATCGAATGCCGGATCAACGCCGAGGATCCGGAGACCTTCCTGCCCTCGCCCGGCCGCGTCACCGATTTCCACGCCGCGGGCGGGCTCGGCGTCCGGGTCGATTCCGCGCTCTATTCCGGCTATCGCGTGCCGCCCAACTACGACAGCTTGATCGCCAAGCTGGTGGTGCACGGCCGCACCCGCAACGAATCGCTGATGCGACTCCGCCGCGCGCTCGAAGAAATGGTGATCGGCGGCATCAAGACCAACATCCCGCTGCACAGCCGACTGATCGCGGCACCCGACTTCATCAACGGCGCTTACGACATCCGTTGGCTGGAGAAGTTCGTCGCGGAGACCTGACAGACCCGGTTCGAATGGCCCAGTCCGAATGCCCCAGTCCGAACACGATCCCATGCAGGCGGCTCGGTCAATCATTGGTGACAAAGATTTTTTGCCTCATTGGCGGTGGCGCGCAACCGCGATGGGATGCTAGCCTTCTCTCGTCGCAGACCAACTGAACCAGCGACCGCCGATGTCGAACCGAGCGAAGCCGTCGAAAATCACCGCGGAGATGCTGCTTCGGGCCTATGCCATCGGCATCTTCCCGATGGCCGAAGCGCGCAACGATCCGGAGCTCTACTGGATCGATCCCGAATCCCGCGGGATCATCCCGCTCGACGGATTCCACGTCTCGCGCAGCCTCAAGAAGACGGTCCGGCGCGGTCCGTTCACCGTCACCTGCGACACCGCCTTCGAGCGGGTGATCGAGTTCTGCGCGGCGCCGGGGCCCGGCCGGCGCCAGACCTGGATCAACCAGACGATCTTCGATCTCTGCTGCCAGCTGTTCCGCATGGGCCATGCCCACAGCGTCGAGAGCTGGCGCGACGGGAATCTGGTCGGCGGTCTCTACGGCATCAGCCTCGGCGGCGCCTTCTTCGGGGAGAGCATGTTCTCGACCGAGACCGATGCCAGCAAGGTGGCGCTGGTGCACCTGGTGGCGCGGCTCAAAGCCGGCAACTACGGCCTCCTGGACACGCAGTTCGTCACCAAGCATCTCTCCGGTTTCGGTGCTCTCGAGATTCCGCGCGAGGACTACCGCAAGCGGCTGACCTCGGCCCTCGCCCGGCGCGCCAACTTTCAGCTCGACCTCACCGAGGACGCGCTCGAGGATATGCTGGACGCCAGCGCAGCGGACTGAGCGGGTAGCGCTCAGGCCGGCTGGAACAGCTCCACCACGTTCCCGAAAGGATCCTCGCAGAGGATTTGCCGTCCGCCGGGGCCGCTCACGATCGCATTGCGGAAGCCCACGTTGCGCGCCTTGAGCGCCGCCACCTCGGCATCGAGATCCTCGACCTCGATGACGAAGCGGTTCCAGCCGCCGGGCTCGGGCTTGCGCCCGTCCGGCATCGGCCGCGACGCCGAGGCATTGGGGCCGGCCAGCCAAAGTGTCAGATCGTCGCGGCGAAGGATCGCCATGTTCGGTCCGAACTGCTGCTGCAGCACGAAACCGAGTCCGGTGTAGAAGGCGACGCCGGCATCGAGGTCGCGCACGAAATATCGGACGGAAGCCAACGGTCCCTCCTTGAAGGATCTGATCGCGCTATTGGCTCGGCGGGGTCGTGCCCGGCTTGGGCGCGTTGGGTTGGGTGGCGTTGAGTTGGGTGG
>DATKMF010000070.1:0-42461 GCA_035542015.1 Candidatus Cybelea sp. | reverse complement strand
CCAGCTTGGCAAGGCTCCTGATTACGCTGAAGGGGAGTGCGTTCAAGTTGAAGGGATCCAAATATGCGAAATGAAGACCATGACGACCGAGGCTCGAGACGAGCCCATCGACAACGTCCTCCGCGAGCCCCGAAAGAGCCGTAGCCGGGGCGTTTAAGGCGATAAGTCGCGCTTCGGCTGCTCTACTCAATTCGGGTTTCGAATCTGAAATCACGACTTTGGTGAATTGCCCGGATCGTTCCGAAGACTTCTTCCACGCGGCGACGCATCCACCGTCAATCAGTTCATTCGTGCCCCGAATCTGCGAGCGTCCGGGGCCGCAGTACAGATCGATGAAGGTTGCTTCGCCTGATCGGCCTTCCACGAACTTGCGTCTAACTGCACGACTGATATCGACATACTTCGTCAGACGTTCGTGTTTCTCGCGGACCCAGGCGCCGACTCTTTCAAATGGCAAGTTGTCACTCGGATCTACGCCATACTTTTCCGGATCGAGGTCCACCATCGGCGAATGCAGAATCTTACTCAGCAGATCGAAATGATACTTGCTGTGAGACAGGTCGCTCGTCCCAAATCCTACCGTCCAAATGTCGGCCAGCTGCCTTCTTTGTCATTCGTCGAAGTTCTTCCTTCGACTTCATTTGCGAGGATCGCCGCGGCGCCCAATTGCCCCACTGCTTGAAGAAGAAGGGGACCCGTGCAGCGCTGCACTGATCTCTAACCTCCCGTGCCCAATCGGCGGCCATAGGCCTCGCCTTCGGGCCGCTTTCCCCGCCGACGATCACCCAGTCGATCCCGGTTAGATCGAGTTTGCCGATCGGGCCGATCAACGGTTCGATCGACAGGAACCGCACGCCGGCCGGCGCAGTCCGCAGGTGCTCGACCCGCGAGAGCTTCGTGCCGTCCTCGACCGAGACGCCGAACCACATGTGCGCCGGTCCGCGAGTCTCGCCGTAGCGGCGGCGGAGAAACTTCCCCATCAGGGACGAGCGCTTGGTCAGTACCTGGAAGGTGTGCCAAGTCGCCTGTTCCATTGTGTCGAAGACCTTCGCGATGAATTCCTGCGGGATCTCCTTGTGAAAGAGATCGCTCATGGAGTTCACGAAGATCATCTGCGGCCGCCGCCACTTCAGCGGCTGCTCCAGGCGCTCCGGTCGAAGCGTGAGATCAAAGCCGGTTTCGAAGGGGTGTCCTGGCGTGCCGCGGAATCGCTCGGCGAAGCGCTCGGCATAGCAGTTGTCGCATCCGGCGCTGATCTTCGTGCAGCCGGTCACCGGATTCCAGGTCGCGTCGGTCCATTCGATGGTCGTTGAGCCAGCCATTCTCTTCACCGGAACATTTAGGGAACATAGCAATCTAGGCGCGCAAGTACAACGGAGAATTCGCGCCTCACCCCACCACCCATCCGATCAGCAGCGGGACCAGGATCGCGGTCAGGAACGCGTTCAGGCCCATGGCGATGCCGGCGAAGGTGCCGGCGACGGGATTGACCTGGAAGGCGCGGGCGGTGCCGAGGCCGTGGGAGGCGATGCCGGCGGCGAAGCCGCGGGCGCGCCAGTCCTTGATGCGGAGCGCGTTCATCAGCGGCGTCACCGCGATGGCGCCGATGATGCCGGTGAGGATGACCAGCACAGCCGTCAGCGCCGGATCGCCGCCGAGCGATTGCGAGATCGCCATGGCGACGCCGGCCGTCACCGATTTCGGCGCCAGCGCCACCAGCACCTCATGCGGCACGCCGAGCAGGCGCGCGACGAGGACGGCACTCAGGAAGGCGGCGAGCGAGCCCGCGACCAGCGCGGCGGACATCGGCAGCAGCGCCTTCAGGACCGTGCGGCGATGCTCATAGAGCGGGACCGCCAGCACGACGGTCGCCGGGCCCAGCAGGAAATGCACGAACTGCGCGCCCTCGAAATAGGCCTGGTAGGACGTGCCGGTCAGCGCCAACAAGGCACCGATGATCCAGATCGAATGCAACACGGGATTGGCGAGCGGATGCCGCCCCGTGGCCTTCGAGCCGTGGTCGGCGGCGAGATAGACCAGCAGCGTCACCGTCAACCAGAGCAGCGGTGTCTTCGAGAGATAGACCCAGAGTGCGAAGAAGGGCTGGTTCATCCCTTCGATTCCGTTCCTTGGGCGCCCGCTTCGTCGCCGAGCCGGCGCGCCACCGCGACGAAGACGCCGACCGCGACCAGGAGCGCCAGCAGGGTCGAGACGACCAGGGCCGCGAGCAGCGCCGGGCCATAGCTCGAGAGAATATCGAGCCGCTGGATCACGCCGACGCCGGCCGGCACGAACAGCAGGGAGAGATTGGCGAGCAGCGTGCGGCCCACGGATTCCAGCGCGTCCGGCGGCAGCACCGCGCGGCCCTTGTCGCGGAGATGGTCTCGCCCGAGCAGCACCAGGAAGAGGAACGCCATGCCGAGCACAGGTCCGGGCAGCGGCAGGCCGGCCGCCCGCGCGATTGCCTCGCCCGCAAGCTGGCACAGGAGGATGATGGTGATCGCCGGCAGCATGGGCGCGAGCATGCCACTGCGCCGCGTTGCCTGACCATCCCTGCCTTGGTGTCGGCCCGAACGGGGGCCGGCGCTCGACGACTGAGCATCGTCTCGAATCGTCATGCCCGGGCCCAATGTCCGCATTCGCGGACGGGGCCGGGCCTCCGGGTCCGTTCGGCATGAGATCGCCGGGTCAAGCCAGGTCAAGCCCCGCAATGACGCTGCCTGAGAGTCCGTCGCTCTAGCCGTTCGGCGGCAACCGGTTTGCCTGGTGTTGCAGCAGCGCCCGGGTGGACATGCCGCCGATCTTCGCGAACCGCGCGACATCGCTCGCCATCGCCGCGGCCGCTTCGAGGAGCGTGCGCAGTGGGAGACCGCTCGTCCGTGCTCTGGTACACAGCTTCTGCAGCCACAGTATGGCGTCGCGGGGATCACGGCCCTGGTCTTCGAGCACGAACCAGGTGAGGCAGTCGCGGCAGCGAGAATCGGTCATCGCGGGACCGGCGGCGATCGCGATCGGGCCGGCCCCGCCGACCGCCCAGGCGAAGGTCTGGTTCTCCTGCACGAGCGCGCGGAGCCGCGCCCTGTCCTCGGCGCCCGCTGCGACATAGGCGTCGAGCAGCTCGCGCAGCAAGCCCTCGGCCTCGGCACGGAGGTTGGCGCGGTCGAGAATGGGGATATCGGGCGGGTAGCCCTCGGTGCGGATCTTCTCGCCCTGGGCCTTCACCTTCCGGCGCCAGTCGGGGCCGCTGAGATCGATGCGCCAGACCAGAGGTGCGATCTGCGCGTCGAGCGCGCGAATCCGGGCGGCGAAATCGTCGATCATGCCGCCAGCAGGCGCTCGCCCCATGCCTGAAGTCAATTCCACGCGGATGGACTTCCGGGGCATAGACACGCTATGAAGCGGCCGATCCTTCCTTCGGCCCCACTCGGTCATGTCCCGCCACGAATACCGCCGCTCGCCCGTCCGGGGTCTGCTCTACATGCTGGCCGAGCGCGGCGACGGCAGCGCGACGTGGCGCGTCTTCCTGAAACGGCGAGGTTGCTCGAGGACGGCTATTTGATCACCGGGCCTTTGTCGCAGCCGTCGATCGATGGATGGATGTGCCAACGGTTCTCGGGATCCTGCTGCGCCGCGATGACGACCGGATCTGAAGATTGCCCGACGTGGAAGCACCAGACGTCAAGCACTTCCTTCTTGAAGCTGGCCACCAAGCTCGCATCCGCCTTCGCCATGTCCCGGTACTTCGGATCGACGACATCGGTGAGCTTCTGGACGGAGCGGATCGGTTGGATTTCGTTCCAGCCCGCATGACCGGCGTCATAGACCCAGTCCCCGCGGACCAGGATCACGTCTCCGCCCTCGCCCGTCTTCGGATCCGCCGCAGTCAGCGTCCCGGATGCCGGATCGTAGACATCGTTGATATCCCCGACATGCGCGGCAGCCCATGCGATCGCCACGGCCGTGGCGGTGATGGCCAGCCAGATGAGCGCGGCGATGGCGCAGACCACCCAGCCGATCAAGGGGATGGAGCAGATCGCGCCGACCACGGGGGCGCCGAACGACAGCGCCTTCAACACCCCGCAGACGTCGTGCACGCGGCAGCCCTTGACCTCGACGTGGAACACCTCGGTGTCGTGCGGAATGTCATCGAACTTCACGGACACGCCGGAAAACGGGAGCCCCAGGTCGTTCGACGGTGATTGTGCCACCAGAAACGGACCCTGGTTGGGGTCACTGGCGACCATTTCGGCAAGCGTCTCCACCGGCGAGTGGGGTGACGGCAGGGTGTTCATCGTGAAGTCGTCGTCCAGTTTTTCGAAGCCGGACTTGTCCGAACCGACCGGTATCAGTTCCATGATGCGGCCGATGGTGCAGGCGTTGTCCTGAATGCACACGAGCTTGCCGCCATGCAGAAAGGCGCAGAGCTCGAATATCGCGACGATGAATGCCACGCCCGCGACGACCCCGAGCCCGGGAATCGCAGCACCGGCGATGACCGCGACGACGATGTCGGCAATGACCAGCGCCCCCGTCAGGATGCCCAGGGCGATGACATTGCTGAGCGGATGAAACGCATCCTTGCTGACGCATTTGAAATATTGGCCGCAGTCAGCCATGTTTCGGACTCCTCTCTCGCCGTTCAGCGGCTATCGCCGTCGGGCGCCGTTGCGGGGTCACTTCCTGACCGCCAGCGTAACGCCGCCGAGCAGGCTGCCGCCGTACATCGCGTTGACGTTGAGTCTTCGCTCTCCGTGGAAATCGTCCGGCGGGGTGACCGTCACCGTGACATCCTGATGCAGCCCGGCACCGAGCACGAAGTCCGCCGGACTGATCTCAACGCGCCATCCCGCTGGAATTGGAAAGCCGTCGGGGCCGTGTCGGGCCCGGGCCAAGGTCCAGTCCGCCGCTTCCTCGGTCGGTGGAACGAAGACATCCGTCCGCTTGTATTTGGCGTAGCGCTGGTCGCTGTCGCGCTTCGTGGGGCGCTGGTTGCAGTCGATGCGCGGCGGGATGACATAGCTGTCCGCGGTCATGTGGATCTGCTTGCGGATGGTGTCGTCGTTGCGCACCGGGAAAGTGATCGTCGCCGGCGATGCGGCCTGGATCACATTGGTGTTTTCCTGGCCCAGATTGTTCTTGGGGTTCGCATCGTCCGGCCACACCAGTCGCACGAGCAGGCAGTAATGCCCCGTGACCGCCGGGGTGTGCCACGGAACCTTCGCCTGCACAGGGTGGCCAGGCGCTCCCTTGACCGGCAGATCGACCTGTATCTTCGCGATGGGCGTGTCGGTCGTCCCGACTCCGAAGCTCAAGAACGAGTATTCGACGATGAGCCCCACCGCAGGCGCATCGGTCGAGTTGTTATAGATGGTGGCGACGACGTCATAGTCGGTATCGGCCTGCAGCGCCGACGAGGGAACGGGCGCTCCCGCCTGGTAGAGTTGGATGTCGGGGTTGTCCCAAGTGACGGCCAGTCCCTGCTCCATGAGGTAGTACTGCGAGTAGATCATCGGATCCGCCCGCTTGTAGACATCCGGTGGAATGACGACGCAGTGCGGCGCGCAGCGGAGCGGACGGCCGCGGCGGACATCGCGCAGGTATTTGCCCCGCATCCCGATCGCGAGCTGCCGCCGGATCCGGGCAATCAGGTCGGTCAGCCACTGGAGCGCGAAGAGGTAGACAAGGCTTGAAAGCAGCGTGCGGGGCAGCGCCGCCAGACTGCGAAGAAAGGAGTTGTTCTTCATGCGATCCCTCCAGCGGGACAGGCCGCAACGTCACGCACGCTTCTGACGACCGCAGCAGCCGGCCGTCGATCTCGTCCGGTGTCCGCCAGCCGCCCCGAACATGAGCACGGGAGCGCGACCCGGCCCGGCCACGGCAACCTGGCCCACCCGTCGTTGCGCGCGGCGATGCAAGAAGACGCCGATCATCTTGCCCAACGAAGTCGTTACGACGACGACCCCGCAGCCGATCCAGAACTCTCGCCACCCGGGATCGCCCCATCCGCCCGTCCGCAAGAGAAGAAAGAGCAGATAGCCGAGCGTGCCGACAACGAGGCCGGCCGCCCCTTGCTCACAACCACATGGCGACTGCGCGCGGGTCCATGGTGCCATCATGAGTCTGCCACTCCAGCGATGCTATCCGTTGGTCAACCCTCGCCTGCACGGTTTCGTCCTTGGAGCTGGCGCGATCATCGGAGCGTGATGGACGTTCGCGGGGTTCGCCAAAGACCGGTGTCATGCCCAGCAGGGCGATGGAGCAGGAGAGCCACGTCACCTGCCGATCTGTCACGCTCTAGGAGAGACGTCGCCGTTTCCGCATTCGACTGAGGCGCGGGAACGCCCATGTCATGAGCAGCGCGCCCCCGGCAACTTCGATAAGATCGACGCCGATGAACCACCAGCTCACAGTCAGCTCGTCGCTGATGGCGCTGGCGGTGATTGCAATGATCAGAATGAGGCTTGCGAATACTGCACGAGCCAATAACGACTTCAGTCTTCCGGCGAAGACCAAACCCAAGACGATGCCACCAAGCACCGGGAAAACTTCGTCCATTTCATCCTCCGCTTCCTTCGAGGGCGATCACGGCTCTGCCGTCTTCGCTATCGCCAGCGTGTGCATGAAATTCCCGAGGTCGTAGGCGAGCGCATGGAGATGAAGACGCCGAGTTCAGCTTTGAACCGTAAGCGCTCTCCTATCTGCAATAGTAGCATGGAAGCACACTGCAATCAAACAACGCCGCCGAGGGCAGCAACGCGCCCATACTGTGCTCATTGATTGCCTTGAAGCCGTGGCAGCGGATGGACTGCGAGGGCGTGGACGCGCTAAGAACCGGAGCAGTCCTTCATCAGCACGTCTTCATCCCATGCCCCGCCACGAATACCGCCGCTCGCCCGTCCGGGGTCTGCTCTACATGCTGGCGGCGGTGCTGGCCTTCTCGGCCATGGACGCGGCGGCGAAGTGGCTGACCAGAGGATATAGCGTGATCGAGGTCGCGGTGCTGTCGCGCGCGATCTCGCCCTTCCTGGGACTCGCCATCGCCCAGCAGCAGGGCGGGTTCGGCACGTTGAAGACCCGACATTTCGGCTGGCATCTGTTCCGCGCCGCAGCGAACGGCGTGACGCTGCTGGCCTTCTTCGCCGCCCTCATCTTCCTCCCGCTGGCCGACACGGTCGCGCTCACCTTCGTCAGCCCGCTGATCATGACGGCGCTCGCCGTGCCGATGCTCAAAGAACGCGTCGGCCCCAGGCGTTGGGCCGCGATCGTCGTGGGCTTCCTCGGCGTGCTGGTCATCACCCGGCCGAGCGGCGCCGGCTTCGGCTGGGGCGCCGTGCTCGCCTTGGCCGCGGCCTTCGGCGACGCGCTCGGCATCAACATCACCCGGCGCATGAGCGTCACCGAAAGCAGCCATTCCATGCTGTTCTGGTCGTCGGTGATCCTGATCGCGATCTTCGGCGCGCTGCTGCTGGTCCGCTGGCCCTTCCCATGGGTGACACCCGCGACCGGCGATCTCCTGCCGATCGCGATCCTCTCAATCACCGGATGCGGTGCGCAATTCTGCCTGGCCCAGGCCTTCCGCTACGGCGAGGTCTCGCTGCTGGCGCCGCTGGAATACGGCGCGCTGATCTGGGCCGTCGTGTTCGGCTACATCTTCTGGGGCGACCTGCCCACCCTGACCGTGCTGGCCGGTGTCGCCATCATCGTCGCCAGCAGCGCCTATGTCGCCCATCGCGAGGCGCGGGACAAAGGTGCCTCGGCGGTGCCGGAGCGGGACTTGATCTAGCGCGCTTGCGACCGACGCGCCGGGATGCGAGGAGGCGCGCGGCTCCGCACCGCGCGCCTCCGCCGAGCGGCGTCAATGTTTCGTCAGACGGTGTGGACGGTCACCGTGTCCTGCACCAGCACATAGCCTTCGTGGCCGCCGGCCGTCGGCGTGGCGTAGACGTCGAAATGCGCGGGGGCGTTGGCGGCGGCAATCTCGTGCCAGCCGCCGCCGCTCAGCGTGAGCACGTCGCCACTGCTGCCCTCGACCTTCAGGGCATGGCCAGTATGCAGCGCGCCGCTCGGGTCGAAGGTGCCGTCGCCGAGATGGAGCACGTCGTAGACGTTGAGGGTGAGGCTGTCATGGCCACCGCCCGCGGTCATGGACAGCGTCTCGATGCCGGTGATGCGGGAGGCGACGGCATCCTCGCTGAGGTCGAGCCCGCCGGTGAAGGCGAGCGTGTCGCCCTCGCTGGTGGCGAGGTCGCGATGGTCCTCCGACCCGCCGCTGATCAGGCCGAAATGCAGGTTGTCGAACAGGCGCAGCGTGTCGTTTCCGATGTCGCCGTAGGCCTGGTCCGCGGTTCCGACGGCGATCCAGTCGTTGCCGAGACCGCCGTGGAGGACATCGCTGACCGAGTCCTTGCCGCCGTCCAGGATGTCGTTGCCGGCATGGCCAAACAGGGTGTCGTGGCCGTTGTAGCCGGTCAGCTTGTCGCCGCCCGACATGCCGTCGATCTTGACCGAGACCAGCTGCTCGACCTCGCCGGTCACCAGATCCACCGAGAGCACGAAGCCGACGCCTTTCACGTAGTATTTGTGCTCGGCGGCGCCCGGCTCCAGCGCCGTCGTTTCCAAAGTCTGCAGCGCGTTATCGAAGCTGCCGTAGGGCACGTCCACCAGCTTCCCGTTGCCGGTGACGGCGGCATGGTCCTCGGCAACGCCAGGTGCATGCTCCTGGTCGTAGGAGTCGCCCACCTGGGGGTTCGCCTCCATGATGATGCCGGGTGCGGCGCCGTTGACTCCCGAGAGCCAGGTGCCCTCGGTGCTGACCACCTGGCCATTTTCGTATTCGGCCGTCGTCTCGCCGAAGTACCAGACGTTGCCCGACTTGTCCTCGGCGTAATAATCGGTGGTCTTCTCCAAGAGCTCGCCGTTCTGCACGGTGACGTCCGAGACGGCGACGCAGGTGACGCCGTCGAGCACCCGCGTGTTCCTGGTGACGGTCATGGTATCGACCGACGAGCCGTCGGGGGTCTCGGAGATGAAGGTCGTGCCGGGGGTCAAGGTCATGTACGGATTGTCGATGACCGTGGTGAAGTCGGCGGGATTGATCGGAGCAGCCGGAGCCGCCTGATTCTGGGCCATTATGCTCTCCTGTCATTGCGAGGTTGTCGAACGAGGGGGGTGGCGGGCGACAGGGTTGCACCGCGATCGCGGCCGCGACAACTTACGGATTCGTAAGGGGTAACGCCGCTGTCATGGCGCTATGATGCTGTCGTGGCTCGGGCATTCGCGTGCACCGGGCGCCACACGGGCCTAAGATGGGGCGATGGATTCGGGCGAGCCACGGGAGGCGGGCGCATGCGGATCTTGCTGATCGAGGACGATAGCGCCACCGCGGACTACGTCGCCGCGGGCCTCAGCGAGCGCGGCCATCGCGTCGAGCAGGTCGGCGACGGCCGTGCCGCGCTGGAACAGGCGAAGGGCGAGGCCTATGACCTGCTGATCGTCGACCGCATGCTGCCCGGCCTCGACGGCGTGTCGCTGGTGCGCCGGCTGCGCGCGGAGGGGATCGCCACGCCGGCGCTGTTCCTCAGCACGCTCGCCGGCCTCGACGACCGCGTGACCGGCCTCGAAGCCGGCGGCGACGATTATCTGGTGAAGCCCTTTGCCCTGGCCGAGCTTGCGGCGCGCGTGAGCGCGCTGGGACGGCGCCCGGCACTCGCCGCCGAGACCGTGCTGCGCATCGGCGATCTCGAGCTCGATCTGGTGAGACGCAGCGTGACCCGCGGCGGCCGGCCGATCGGGCTGCAGGCGCGCGAGTTCCGGTTGCTGGAATACCTGATGCGCCATGCCGGCGACGTGGTCACGCGCGGCATGCTGCTGGAGAATGTCTGGGACTTCCATTTCGATCCCCAGACCACGGTGGTCGAGACCCATATGAGCCGCTTGCGGGCCAAGATCGACCGCAACTTCGACCCGGCGCTGATCCAAACCGTTCGCGGGCATGGCTATTCCATCGTGGCTCCGGTCTAGATCCTGGCGCACCTACAGCTTCCGGATCACGCTGCTCTATTTCGCGCTGCTCGGTGCCTCGGTGCTGATCCTGTTCGGCGTCATCTACTGGGTGACCGCCGACTTCATGCGCAACCAGCTGCGTGCCGCGATCAAGGCGGATGAGTTCTACCTGACCGATGCCTTTGCGGTCGGCGGCGTCGACGGCCTCGCCGCCGAGATCGCAAGGCGCGGGGGCACGCCGGGGCGGACCCCGAACTACTATCTGCTCGAGGATCCGACCGGAAAGCGCATCGCGGGCAATCTCGAGCCGCGCGCGGCCGTGACCGGCTGGCAGGAAGTGCCGATCCCGCCGCATCTCGATTCCGACGAAGTCGCCGCCCCGGGCGAGGTGGATGTGTTGCTCGCCCGGGGCCGGATGCTTTCCAATGGGTGGTTCCTGCTGGTCGGCCAGAACGAGGACCGCTTCGCCGATTTCCAGGATCAGATCGTGCGGATCGCCGGCTGGAGCCTCGCCGGCGTGTTCGTGCTCGCGGTCCTCGGCGGGCGCGCGATCAGCGCCAGCATGCTGCGCCGGGTGGCGGCGATCACCGACGCGAGCAGCGAGATCATGCGCGGCAATCTCGGACGCCGCATCGCTCTCCGCGGCACCGGCGACGAGTTCGATCATCTCTCCGCCAACTTGAACGAGATGCTCGACCGCATCCAGATGCTGATGGACGGATTGAAGCAGGTTTCCAACGACATCGCGCATGACCTCCGGACGCCGCTCAGCCATCTGCGCCAGCGGCTGGAGGACGCGCGCGACAAGGCGACGAGCGCCGCGGAATATCGCGGCGCGGTCGAGACCGCGATCGGCGCAACCGACGAGATCCTCGCGACCTTCGGCGCGCTGCTCAGGATCGCCCAGATCGAATCCGGGACGCGTCGGGCCGCCTTCGCGCCGGTCGATCTCTCCGCCGTCGCGCGGATGATCGCCGAGACCTATGGGCCGGTCGCCGAGGACCGCGGCCAGCACCTGACCAGCCGCATCGCCGAGGGTGTCACCGTCAACGGCGACCGTCAGCTGCTGACCCAGCTGCTGGCCAATCTGGTGGAGAACGCGGTCCGTCATTCGCCGGCGAAGACGACCATCTCGCTGGCGCTCGACGATCGGCCGGACGGCGCGTTGATGTCGGTTCGCGATGACGGACCCGGCATTCCGGCAGACGAGCGGCGCAAGGTGTTCCGCCGCTTCTATCGCCTCGACGCCAGCCGCACCACGCCCGGCAGCGGGCTGGGCCTCAGCCTGGTCGCCGCCATCGCCGATCTCCACCGCATCGCGGTCGAGCTCGCGAATGCCGAACCGGGCCTCCTGGTGACGCTGCGGTTTCCGCGGATGGGGCCGCCATAGCCCGACTCTTGGCGGCGGGCGTTGCCTGTGATTAGACTTCGCGAAGACGTCACGCCGCCCTCCCAGGCCAAATCCGTCCGCTCAACGGTGCAGAGGCCCCCATGGAATACCGCTCGCTCGGCCGATCCGGCTTGCAAGTCTCCGTCCTGACGCTCGGCACCATGACCTTCGGCGGGGGCAATGCTTTCTTCCAGAAGGCCGGCAACACCGATGTCGCCGGCGCGCGGCGCATCATCGACATCTATCGCGATGCCGGCGGCAACCTGCTCGACACCGCCGATGTCTATTCGGACGGCATCTCCGAGGAGATCGTCGGCGAGGCGCTGGACGGCGCACGCAAGGACTTGATGGTCGCCACCAAGGCGCGGTTCCCCATGGGCAAGGGGCCGAACGACCGCGGCCTTTCGCGCCGTTACCTGATCGCGGCCTGCGAGGCCAGCCTCAAGCGGCTGAAGCGCGAGACCATCGACCTCTATCAGGTGCATGAATGGGACGGGCAGACGCCGATCGAGGAAACGATCGATGCGCTCGACGCGCTGCAGCGATCGGGCAAGGTGCGCTACATCGGCTGCTCGAATTTCTCCGGCTGGCACCTGATGAAGGCGCTCGCCGTTTCCGACGCGCGGCATCAGGCGCGGTTCGTCGCGCAGCAGATCTACTACACGCTGCAGGGCCGCGAGGCGGAGTACGAGCTGGTTCCGATCGCGGTCGATCAGGGTGTCGGCATCCTGGTCTGGAGCCCGCTCGCCGGCGGCCTCCTCTCCGGCAAGTACCGTCGCGGCAAGGCGATGCCCGAAGGCCGGCACCTCCAGGACTGGGGCGAGCCGCCGATCTACGACGAGAAGAAGCTCTATGACACGATCGAGGTGCTGGTCGCCGTGGCCGAGGCGAAGAAGCAGCCGCCGGCCAGCGTCGCGCTCGCCTGGCTCCTTGGGAGACCGGGCATCACATCGCTGGTGATCGGCGCGCGGACCGAGGAGCAGCTGACGTCGAACCTGCCCTCCGCCGACTTGAAGCTGGCCGATGACGAACGGGCGAAGCTCGACGCGGTCAGCGCGCCTACCCTGATCTATCCCTATTGGCACCAGGCCAACACGTCGAGCGACCGGCTGGGCGAGGCCGATCTCGCGCTGCTGAAGCCGTTCATCAAGCGTGGCGCCCGGATGGGCTAGCCGTCGCAGGTGCCGGAAGGCGCGCCTGCCGCGCCACCATCCGCCATCGGGCCGACCGTCGGCGGCGCCGGATTGGGAGCCGTCGGCGGCGCCTGGATCACGCGGTCGCGGCCGTAGACATCGTTGCGGAACTCGACCGTGCCGTCGTCATCGACCCAGGCCGTGTCATAGACGATGTGCAGCGGCACCGGCTCGCGCAAGGCGACCGTTCGATTTCCGCCGCCCTTCAGCGCCTGATCGACCCGCGCGGCGGGCCAAGTGGGGTCCGGCGCCAGCAGCGCCTTGGCGAGATCGTCCGCATCCGCGACCCGGATACAGCCATGGCTGGCGAAGCGATTGGCCTGGGCGAACAGGCTCGGTGCCGCCGTGTCGTGGAGATAGACGCTGTAGGGATTGTCGAACAGGAATTTGACCGAGCCCAAGGGATTGTTGGGGCCGGGGTCCTGGACCAGCTGATCGCCGGTCACATGGATGCCCTGGCTGCTGAAGTAGTTCGGGTCCGCATCCTGCTTGGGCCAGACCTCCTCATCGGCGATCCGCATCGGGATCCGCCAGTAGGGATGGAACTCCACCTTGTCGATCACGCTCTCCAGGAGAGGCGTAGGCCAGCTCGGCCGCCCGACCACCGCCGGGTGTTCGATGATCGTGCGCCCGGACTCGACCAGCCGGTAGAGCGCCGCGGCGACGTTGACCTCGATGTAGTGCGGGCCCCACGCGCGATCCTGACGGCGACGCCGTTCCAGATTGAGCACGAGCGTCGCCAGCCGGCGATCGGCCGGCAGGTTCATGGCATCGAGGGTGCCCTGACCGACCACGCCGTCCACGGCGAGACCATGCCGGGCCTGGAAATGCCGGACCGCCTGGTCGAGAGCGGGATCGAAGGAGTCGCCGGTTTCGGCCGCGCCGGCGAGATCGCCGGTCAGCGCGAGACGATGCTTGATGGCGGCGACGCGCGGGCCCGTATCGCCGAGCTGCAGCTTCGGTCCTGCCAGGATCGCATGCCAGCCTCCGGCGCCCGCGAGCTTGCGGTAGACGATGATCGCATCGCGGAGGCGCCAGACGCCGGGATCAGCCGGGACCGTCTGCTTCAGCAAGGCGCCTGGATCGGCCGACGCAGCAATCGCCGTCAGCGCAGGCTCGACTCCCGTGGCGACGGTCGGATCGCGCGGATCGAGCGCAAGCGCCCCGTAGACGCCGCTCAAGAGCAGGTCGAGCCCCGCCAGTCCCTGCGGGCCACCGGCTGCCGTTCGCGCGGCGGCAGCCCGCGTCAGAGTGCGGAGCTCGGGCGAAAGCACGCCGTCGATCGCCGCCGCGCGGTCGATCAAGATCTTCGCGGACGGCAGAGGATCCCCCGCCGCACTGAGCCAGATCGGCCGGCCCTGGCGGGCCACATAGACCCGTTTCAATGCCGCGAGCCCGCCGGCACCGAGCGCGGCATCAATGTCGGTGACAGGCGGCGCACCCGTATCGAGCAAGTCGCGCAAGGATTGCTGCGCGCCGGGCGGCGCCGCATTATCCTGCGCGAGAGCCGGGGCCGTGGCGGTCAAGGCCAGCAGGAGCAGCCCCATGGACGAGCAGAGCCAGCGATAGTGGAAGTCGCCGGAGCGACGAGTCGACGTCATGGCCTAGAATAGGCAGTGTGGCGCGCCTCCGCCAAGTGGCCAGGCTGTCGCGATCCGGCTTGGCGGCACTCGCCTCGGCGATCTAGCCTAGGAATCGATCGGCGAGGTGGGGAAGTCGCGAAACCGTGAACGACGGGGCTCCGGACGACATCGTGTTGTCCAAGATCAAATTTGAGCCTTATTGGTGGGAGGCGGCGCGGCCGGAGCCGCTGCCGCCGGCCGAGCTCGCGCCGCGCACCGACGTCGCCATCGTCGGCAGCGGCTTCACCGGCCTGCGTGCGGCGCTAGAGCTTGCGCGCGCCGGGCGTGCCGTCCTGGTGTTCGATAAGGACGCGGCAGGATCGGGTGCCGCAAGGCGCAATGCCGGCTATCTCGGCCGGGTGCTGAAGCATTCCCTGATCAAGCTGATGGCGAAGCATGGGGAAGCGCGCGGCCTCGCCTTCTATCGCGAGCTGGGTGACGCCTTTGCCGGTACCGTTGGTTTCATCGAGCGCGAAGGCATCGCCTGCCACCTGACGCGGCACGGCCGGTTCATCGCCGCAACCCGGCCGGATCACTACACGCAGCTCGCGGCGGAACTCTCGGCGATGCAGCGCCATCTCGGCTATCCCTATGAGATGGTGCCGCGCGAGCGACAACGCAGCGAGTTCGGCAGCGACCGCTATCACGGCGGCGCGGTCATCCCCGATCTCGCCGCGATCCATCCCGGGCTCTATCACCGTGGCCTGCTGGAGCGTGCGATGGCGGCCGGGGTTACCGTCATCGATCGCACCGCGGTGAAGGCGCTGGTCCCGGAGAAGGATGGCGTCACGCTGCGCACCGACCGCGGCACGGTCGCCGCGAGAGATGCGATCGTCGCCACCAATGGCTATACGCCGCGCGGGCTCTCCTGGTTCGCGCGCCGGGTGATCCCGTTCCAGGCCTATATGGCGGCGAGCGAGGAACTGACCGAGGCGCAGCTACGCGATGCGATCCCCAATCTCCGGACCATGATCGATTCCGATACCAACATCGACTTCTTCCGCCCGGCGCCGGATTCGCGGCGGATTCTCTTCGGCGGCGGGACCGGGGTCGATCGGGGCGATTTCCCGGCGATCGCCCGCTTCCTGCATGGCTTGCTGTCGCGGGTCCTGCCGCAGCTTGCGCGCGTCCGGTTGAGCCATGCCTGGACCGGCTTCTGCGCCGGAACCTTCGACCTGATGCCGCATATCGGCGGACGCGATCGCGTCTGGTACGGCCTCGGCTACAATTTCGCCGGCGTGCCGATGGGTACCCATTTCGGCATGAAGCTCGCGCAGCTGATCCAGGGACGCGCGGAAGGGCGCTCGGCCTTCGCCGAGACGCCCTTTCCAACCCTGCCGTTCTATTCCGGCAAACCCTGGTTCGTGCCGCTCGCCATGCGCTATTTCGACTGGAAGGACGGCAAGCGCGGTTAGGCGGCGCGGACGGTGCGCAGGAACTCTTCCACCTGGTTCTTGAGCAGTGCGCCGCTCTTGCCGAGCTCGCCCGCCGCGTCCAGCACCTCGACCGCCGCCGAACCGGTCTGCTTGGCCGCATCGGTCACGCCGGAGATGTTGGACGAGACTTCCTGCGTGCCTTGCGCCGCCTGCTGGACGTTGCGCGAGATCTCCTGGGTCGCGGCACCCTGCTCCTCGACCGCCGAGGCAATCGCCGTCGAGATCTCGCTGACGCGCGAGATGGTCTTGGTGATGCTCTCGATCGCTTCGGCGGAACTCGCCGTCGCGTCCTGGATCGCACGCACCTGGCCCGCGATCTCCTCGGTGGCCCTGGCGGTCTGGGTCGCCAGCGATTTCACCTCGGAGGCGACTACCGCGAAGCCCTTGCCGGCCTCGCCGGCGCGCGCCGCCTCGATCGTGGCGTTCAGGGCAAGCAGGTTGGTCTGGGAAGCGATCTCGTTGATCAGGCTGATGACGGTGCCGATCTTCTGCGCGGCCTCGGCCAAGCCTTGCACCTTGGCGTTGGTGTCGTTCGCCTGGGTCACCGCCTCGCCGACGATGCGCGTGGACTCGGTCACCTGGTTGGTGATCTCGCCGATCGAAGCCGAGAGCTCCTCGGTCGCCGAAGCCACGGTCTGCACGTTCCGCGTGGTCTCCTCGGAGGCGGCCGCGACGACCGTCGCCTGGCGGGTGGTCTGCTCGGCGGTCGCCGACATCGACTGGGCGGTCGACTGCAACTGGGTCGCGGCCGAGCTGACGCCGTTCACCACACTGCCGACGCTGCCTTGGAACCGGTCCGCAAGATCGAGCATCGCCTGGCGGCGCTCGGCCTCGGTGCGCTTCTTGGTCTCCTCCTGGTCCTTGCGGAGCTGCTCGGCATGGGCAAGCCCATCCTTGAAGACCGCGACCGAGCGCGCCACCTCGCCGACCTCGTCCTTGCGCTCGACGCCGCCCACCGCGACGGCGAGGTTGCCGGAAGTCAGGGCGTGCATCACGTCGATGATGCTGCCCAGCGGCACGGTGATCGAGCGGGCGATGATCCATCCCACGATTCCGGCAAGCAGGAATGCGACGCCGAGCCCCGCGAACAAGGTCAGGCGGTCGGAGGCGTAGGTATCGTTGGCCTGCTCGTAGAG
Organism: Candidatus Cybelea sp.; assembly: GCA_035542015.1. Taxonomy (GTDB): domain Bacteria; phylum Pseudomonadota; class Alphaproteobacteria; order Dongiales; family Dongiaceae; genus Dongia. The sequence continues at coordinate 25,682 of DATKMF010000070.1, read as the reverse complement.
CTGCTTCGCGATGTCCACCTGGAGCTGCTTCAGCTTGGCGATGTCGTCCATCAGCGCCGCCAGAGCCGGGCCGCCCTCGTTCTTCGCCAGCGCCTTGCCACCGGCGAGGTCGCCGGAGCCGAGAGTCGAAAGCACGCGGCCGCGCACTTCGTCATACTTGTCGAACGACTTCTGCGTCTGGTCGGCCAGCGCCTTCTCGTTCGCATCCATGTAGGAGGTGAGGTAGTCCTTCCACGGCGTCTTCGCCTGGTCTACCAGCGCGTTGATCTTGACGGTCGCTTCCTTGATCGCATCGGCGCTGTCCGTGTTGGTCGCACCGATGACCGCGATCCGGACTTGGTAGTAGGTCGACTGGATCTCGCTCAGCTGCTCCAGCGGAACCGCCCGATCCAGGTAGACGCGGCGCAGACCGTCCTGCACGCTGGAGAGACCGGTGACGCCGACCACGGCGAGACCGGCCATCAGGGCCAGCATGACGGCAAGCAGCGCTCCCAGGCGCACCACGATCTTGGTGTTCTTCAGCACGGCTTTCTCCTCTTCGACGGCCGCATACCCGAACCGGCGGGGCGCCGGGCGCCACCCAATACGGGCTTATGCGTGCGAGCCTACGGGGACAGCCGTTGAGACTTTACTAATCGCGGCGCGACCTCTCAGCATATCGCGGCGCGATAGGCCCGGGGTCCGATAGGACGATTTGACCGAGGTCAGGGGACAGGAGCGGATCGCGAGGAATAGCTCCGCACCGACAATCGCTTGGACCGATCGCGGTCCTATCCGGGAGGCCGGCGTGCCTGCGGCGCTCCGCCGCAGGCACCCTCCGGTCGCATCACCGGTCTAGGCAGCGCGGACCGTGCGCAGGAACTCCTCGACCTGGGTCTTCAAGAGGACGCCGTTCTTGCCGAGCTCGCCGGCGGCCCCCAGCACCTCGGTCGCCGCCGAACCGGTCTGCTTGGCCGCATCGGTCACGCCGGAGATGTTGGAGGTCACTTCCTGCGTGCCTTGCGCCGCCTGCTGGACGTTGCGCGAGATTTCCTGGGTCGCCGCACCCTGCTCCTCGACCGCCGAGGCGATCGCGGTCGAGATCTCGCTGACTCGCGTAATCGTCTTGGTGATGCTCTCGATCGCTTCGGCGGAACTCGCCGTCGCGTCCTGGATCGCACGCACCTGGCCCGCGATCTCCTCGGTGGCCCTGGCGGTCTGGGTCGCCAGCGATTTCACCTCGGAGGCGACCACCGCGAAGCCCTTGCCGGCCTCGCCGGCGCGCGCCGCCTCGATCGTGGCGTTCAGGGCAAGCAGGTTGGTCTGGGAAGCGATCTCGTTGATCAGGCTGATGACGGTGCCGATCTTCTGCGCGGCCTCGGCCAGACCCTTCACCTTGGCATTGGTGTCGTTGGCCTGAGTCACCGCTTCGTTCACGATCTTGTTCGACTCCGTCACCTGGTTGTTGATCTCGCCGATCGAAGCCGAGAGCTCCTCGGTCGCCGAAGCTACGGTCTGCACGTTCCGCGTGGTCTCCTCGGAGGCGGCCGCGACGACCGTCGCCTGGCGCGTCGTCTGCTCGGCGGTCGCCGACATCGACTGGGCGGTCGCCTGCAGCTCGGTCGACGCCGAGGTGACCCCGTTCACCACGCCACCGACACTGCCTTCGAAGCGGTCCGCGAGATCGAGCATCGCCTGGCGGCGCTCGGCCTCGGCGCGCTTCTTGGTCTCCTCCTGCTCGGCGCGCAGGCGGTCGGCCTCGATCATGTTCTCTTTGAACACCTGGACCGCGGCCGCCATGCTGCCGACCTCGTCCTTCTGATTCTGGGCGGGAATGTGGACGGTCTTGTCGCCGGAGGCGAGCTTGCCCATGGCCTCGGTCATGGCGACGATCGGCTTGGTGATGCCGCGGGCGACCAGGAAGCCGATCAGCACACCCAGCAGGATTGCGATGCCAGAGACCGAGAGCGCCGTGATGATGGTCTGCTGGATCGCCGCATTGGCGCTCTCGCCGATGGCAACCTGCTGCTTCGTCGAGTCGGCCGACATGGAGGTGAACTTTTCGGTGATCTGCGGACCGATCTTCAGCATTTCCGCAAAGACGTCATTGCTGCTCGTCACGGCGCCATGCATTTGGTCGAAATCGGCGAGATAGCCTTTGACCATGCTTACCGCATCGGTAACCTGCTGCTTCAGTCCGGCCTCCGAAGCCTGCGCCAGCAGACGACCCGCGGCGTCGAAGAAATCCTTGCCGGCCTGGATCGTCGCATCGATCTGTTCCTGCGTCGCCTCGGCCCGGAACTTGTTCACGGCGAGCCGGACGTTCTGCAAGTCCAACTGCGCCTCGCCGGCGAGCGCGAGGGTGTCGGGGTCGTTGCTTGCCTTGGCCAGCTTCATGGCGTTGTTCAGGGCATCGGTGATCTTCGGACCGGCGGCCACCATGTTGGCCAGCGCGGCATCCGCCCGATGGCGGAAGTCCACCAGCTTCTCGAAATCGGCGGAATAGGCCGCGACCAGCGACATCACGTCGTCGATCGCTTTCTGATCATTGGCATCCGGAAAGATCGCCTTGCCGGCGCCGACTTCGTCGTTCAGCACCTTCAACGCGTCCTCGGTGCCCTTGCGCGCCTGATCGCTGCCGTTGAGCTGGAAGCCGCGAACGTTGAGCCGGACCGTGGTCAGATCGCCGGCCCACTTCTGCGCCGATGTAGCCTGGGTCGAGACCTGGCGGAACCGCGCAAAGCTGTCTTTGGCGCCGGAAAGGCCCAGATAGGAGCCGCCGGCCACGATGAGGAGCAGCACCAGCAGCACGCCGATACCGATTGCCAGCCGGACCCCGATCTTCAAGTTGCGCCAAATGGACATGAGACTCCCCCTGTCAGATTTCACTGAGCGTGAGAGTGCAATCTTGGCGGCCAAGCGCTAATGATCGGTGAATTTCTTCCCTGAATAGGTACAAATACGTACCAATGATGGGCCGCCGGCGCGGCCTTATGAGCCCGCTCGCGGCGTGGCAAGGGGCGCCTTGCGTCCAGGAACAGAGAAACCGTAAATGCGGCCGCCCCCACCCAGCCCTCCGGTCATCATGAACAAGACTTCCAGCCGTTACGCCCGTCGCACTGCGGTTGCCCTGATCACCCTGTTCGGTTTCGCGATTGCCGCGGCCGCCGATACCGCGCCGCCGGCACCGCCGGCGGCCACCCCTGGGGCGAAGGCCGATCCGATCGCCGATGCCATGAAGCCCTGCGCGACGGGTGACGACCCGGTGGCGCGGGCGGTCGCCTGCACCAATCTCATCATCAGCGGCAAGCTGAGCGGTCCGGCTCTCGGCGCCGCCTATGTGTTCCGCGGCAAGGCCCAGGCGCAGCGCCATGAGCTGCAGGCGGCGATCGCCGATTTCTCCGAGGCGCTGAAGGTCAATCCTCAGGCAACCGACGCGCTCTACAACCGGGCCGCGGCCTACGCGCTGATGGGGCATCCGGATTTCGCGCTCGCCGATTTCAGCCATGTGCTCGATCTCGCGCCGGGCGACGCCGACACGCTCTTCTACCGGGCGCAGATCCTGATCTCGATGGGACGCAAGGAAGACGCGATCTCCGATCTCGGCGCGGTGCTCCGGCTGAAGCCGGAGGACGTCGACAGTCGGCTGCAACGCGCCGGGCTGCTGATCGCGCTCGGCCGCAACGACGACGCGATCGCCGACCTCAACCAACTGCTGGCGAAGTCGCCGAAAGCCGCCGCCGTGCTCTACAACCGTGGCCGCGCCGAGCTGATGACGGGCGACAATGCCGCGGCGGCCAAGGATTTCGCCGCGGCGATGCAGGACCGGGACAACAACCCCTATGCCGCACTCCGGCTCTATATCGCAAACGCGCGGATGGGGAAGATCGACACCGCACCGCTGGCGGCAACCACCAAGGCCTTTCCGCCGGACCAGTGGCCGCTGCCGATCGTCGCCTTCTTCCAGGGCCAGGTCAGCGAGGCCGATCTCACGGGGGCCACGGTCAGCGATCCGAAGGCCGCCGCCGGTCTCGCCGCCGAGACCCAGTACTATCTTGGCCAATGGGCGCTGCTGAAGCGGGATCCCAAGGCGGCGGCGCAGCATTTCCAATCGGCGCTCGCCGCCAAGGCCGACCCCGCCAATCTCGAAGTCATCGACGCCGGGCTGGAATTGAAGAAGCTGAAGCCGGGGCAGTAGCGGATCGTTAGGAGACGAGCTTGCTCAGAACAAGCTTGGCGGCGCGATATTCCGGGAGATCAGTCCTGCCAGTATCAATCGCGGCCTGAAGGGCGGTACGCGCGCGGACCTTATCGCCGCGCAGCCACGCATCGTGGCCAATATTGAACTCAGCAATGCACGGCGCATCCGGGCCCGACAACTTCGCTTCATTGAGCACCACATCCTCACCGCCCTCGTGCAAGCGCAGTCGAATGATGGCCGCGCCGAGGGGCGACATCATGGGATGGGAGAGCAGCGCCCGCAGGTCGGCGGAGGCATCCTGCTTGAGCTCCATCCGCACGATGGCGCTCCAATACCTTGCCATCACGGCAGTGGGTTCCGCCTTGTAGGACGCCTCGAAGTCCTTGACCGCGCCTTCGCGGTCGCCGGTCAGATAAAGGAGCTCCGCTTCGGCGTGAAATAGATCGGGATCGTCGACGGTCGAACCGGCGATCGCCTTATGGGCGACTTGCAGAGCCTTCGGATAATCGCCAGCGCGGGTCAACACCTCGATCCGATGCAAGGCGGCGTCTTGCCGATTGGGCCGCAATCGATCGGCCGCGTCGAGGTCTGCAAGCGCCTTGTCGAACTGTCCCGCATCAAGGTAGGCCTTCGCCCGCAATTCGAAAGCCGCGGCCTCTCCGGTCGTGTCGGACCCCTCGCTCGCGACCAACCGATCGCACGCCGATATCCTCGATGCGCCATCTGTTTCAGTCTCGCAGCGCTGGAGATCCCCCGCACCCCCCGTTGACTCGGCCTGTTGGAGCATCGCCTGCATCTTTACAATCAGGCTATTGCTCGGATTGAGCCGCAGCGCCTCATCAAGGTCCCGTTTCGCCTCCTCCACGCGCCCTAGCCCGATCAACGTCGCCGCTCGCGTACCATAAGCGTTGGAGCGCACCACGTTGTTCAGATCCGGCATCTTCACCAGATCGTCGCAGGCGATCAGCACGTGCTGCACGCCGCACATAATGAAGGCGCCCTTGATGGTCGCTTCATCCTGCGCGGCGGCGCCCCTGCCAGCGGCTAGGAGCAAGGCTAGCAGCGCAATTCCGGTCCACTTCATCAGCCCGCCCCTGTCAATACGACGCTTGCGGGGGGTCGATGTTTTTCTATACTGCGGCTCCGCCACGCGCTGCCAAATCCTGCATCCTTTTCGAGAAAGAGTCTATGGCCCGGGACATCAAGAAGGTCGTGCTTGCCTATTCGGGCGGGCTCGACACCAGCGTCATCCTGAAATGGCTGCAGGAGACCTATCGTTGCGAGGTGGTGACCTTCACCGCCGATCTCGGCCAGGGCGAGGAGCTGGAGCCGGCGCGCAAGAAGGCCGAGATGCTGGGCATCAAGGAGATCTTCATCGAGGACCTGCGCGAGGAGTTCGTGCGCGACTTCGTGTTCCCGATGTTCCGGGCCAACGCGCTCTACGAGGGCCAGTACCTGCTCGGCACCTCGATCGCCCGCCCCCTGATCGCCAAGCGCCAGATCGAGATCGCGAAGAAGACCGGCGCCGATGCGGTGGCGCATGGCGCGACCGGCAAGGGCAACGACCAGGTGCGGTTCGAGCTCTCCTATTATGCGCTCAATCCGGACATCAAGGTGATTGCGCCTTGGCGGGAATGGAACCTCACCAGCCGCACGCGGCTGCTGGAGTTCGCCGAGCAGCATCAGATCCCGATCGCCAAGGACAAGCGCGGCGAGGCGCCGTTCTCGGTCGATGCCAACCTGCTGCACTCCTCGAGCGAGGGAAAGGTGCTGGAAGATCCCTGGGTGGAGGCCGACGAGATGGTCTACCAGCGCACCATCTCCCCCGAGGCCGCTCCCGACAAGGCGACCATGATCGAGATCGGGTTCGCGAAGGGCGACGCGGTCTCGATCGACGGCGAGCGCTTGTCGCCCGCAACGTTGCTGACGCGGCTGAACGCGCTCGGCAAGGCGAACGGGATCGGCCGGCTCGACCTGGTGGAGAACCGCTTCGTCGGCATGAAGTCGCGCGGCGTCTACGAGACGCCGGGCGGCACCATCCTGCATGCGGCGCATCGCGGCATCGAATCGATCACCCTCGACCGCGGCGCCGGGCATTTGAAGGACGAGCTCATGCCGCGCTATGCCGAGCTCATCTACTACGGCTTCTGGTTCTCGCCCGAGCGCGAGATGCTGCAGGCCCTGATCGACAAGAGCCAGGAGCATGTCGAGGGCACGGTGCGGATGAAGCTCTACAAGGGCAATGCGACCGTGGTCGGCCGCAAGTCCGAGAAGAGCCTCTACAGCCTGCAGCACGTCACCTTCGAGGACGACGCCGGCGCCTACGACCAGCGCGATGCCGCCGGGTTCATCAAGCTGAATGCGCTCAGGCTCAGGCTGCTGAAGCGCGGGCACGGGTAGCCCGTCGGCACCGCGACAATCATGAGGACGTCATGCCCGGCCTTGAGCCGAGCATCTCATTCCACGCGGAACCAGATGGCCGGGTCAAACCCGACCAAGACGTCTTCAAGAGAACAGCGGCGCACCGATCACGTTCGGGTGGAACCAGAAGACGATCGCGAGAGTGAGTGCCGCCGCGATCAGTAGCGGCTTCCAGCCGATGCCCCGCCAGTCGAAACGCGCGCGGCCCTGGGCGATGGCCAGGAACGGGAGATTCGAGGTGGCGGCGAAGAACAGCCTCGCGCTATCCGCCGGCCAGGTGCGGCGCTTCTTGGCGTCGATGGCGCGCGTGCCCGCCAGCGCCAGCACGGAGAAGGCACCGAAGAAGATCAGCGCCGCCAGGTCGCCGTTGGCGAGGATATGAAGGATCGCCCAGAGCCCCAAGGCCCACATCACCGGGTGGCGGGTGACCGTCAGGATGCCGCGCGGCTGCCAGCCTTGCGACGGTGCCTGCATCATCACCGCGGTTGGATTGGGTGCCGAGAGGCCCCCCACCAAGAGCAGAAGCGCAACCGGCATCAGGGTGAGCGCCAGATGGTCGGCGCCCGGCATGGTCCACAGCAGCTGATCCCGCGGCGCCTGTCGGAACGCGGTGACCAGCCAGACAATGGTCGCAGCCGCCAGGATCGAAAACAATCCGGTGAACGGGCGCTCGCCCAGCGCGCGGACGATGTATTTGCGCAACGGAGAGGAAGAAAGAACAAAGTGGCTGCCGACGAACAGCAGCGCAGCGATGACCAATTGTTTCAAGGCATTCTCCTCGGAAGCAATGTTTCCCTGTCTTCCACAATATTGCCTTCATCCTGACTCTGGACCGAGACGCGCCTTACCCCCGGATGTGCGGGCCTAGTCCAGGTCGACGCCAGCAGAATCGGGAACCAACGGAGACCCGCCGGCTTGACCCCTCGGGCTCGTTCCCGCCCGCCTGTGCTCCGGACTGGAATGTTCGCACGAATACACGGCGTAAGGCGGCCCATTGCGGACCTTATCGATGATGACGAGGAGAGATGCCATGACCAAGATGCGCGCGCCCGATTCATTCGAGGAAGCGGCACTGGAGACGTTGCGGATGCTGACCGCGGCCGAGGCCGCCAAAGTCGCCGGGCTGTCGCCGCAGACCTTGCGCGACTACAGCGACGCCGACCGTCCCGGCCGGCCGACCCTGCGGACCGCGCTCGCACTCGACGTCGCCAGTTACGAGCGCACCGGGCGAGCCCCGTTCTTCGAATCCTTTTCCCGCCAGCTGGCCGCACGCACCCGGCAGAACCAGCGCCCGGTGGGCGACGTGCTGGTCGAGGCGCTCGATCTGCCGGGCGCGGTCGGCCGTCTGCTCGATCTCATCCGCCGCAGCCGCGCCGCAGATCAACCCAGCGGCCAGCGCACCATGACGCCTTCGGAAGGCAGCGCCATCATGAAGGCGATCAAGGTGCAGCGCCGCGAGCTCGACGACGTCGAGGCCGCCGTGGTCGCCGCCACCGAGGACGCCAACAACCGCCCGCCCCGGACCGGGACGCAGCACGAGTGATCGAGGCGCGATCCCGCTAATCCGGGATCGCGATCTTCGCCTCGGCGCAGCTGCGCGAATGGCCGAGGGCGCGCTTGACCGTCGGGAAGACGCGCGCCAGCGCCACGATCATCGCCAGATCGACCAGCGCCTTGCGGCCGAAGCGCGCCTCGAGCGCGGCGCCCTTCTCCAGCAGCATCGGATCGTTCTCGGCGACCACGCGACCGAAGCAGAGGCCGAGCTTCAGATCGGTCGGCAGGTCGGCGAGGCGATGCTCCAGGGCCGACTTGATGAAACGGTGCTCGATGCCGGCCTTGGCCGCGAGGTTCACGTAGATCTGCACGCAGTCACCGCAGTCTTCGGCGAGCGTCGCGCCAAGCGCCGCCATCAGCGCCACCGGCTCCGGCACCGCCTGGCCGTCGCGCGCCAGCCGCGCGATCTCCTGCAGCCGCAAGGCCGAGCCGGGCGAAGCCGCCGCCATGTCGCGTTGATAGTCGAGGGTGACCCCGAGCGTCTTCTCGCGCTCCCGGATGGCCGAGAGTTCCGCGTCTTCGAACGGCTTGCCTTGCATGGGAGAATGACCTTACGCGTGAGCGGCGGCACTATGGCCCGCCGATCATGAAACGCCGATGACGGTGATCGGTTGCTGCTATTCGGCGCCCTGCGATTCGGGCAGGGCAACGCCGCGCTGACGGCAGGCGGCGATCAGCGTGTTCTGCAACAGAAGCGCAATGGTCATCGGCCCCACGCCGCCCGGCACCGGCGTGATCGCCGATGCCTTGGGATAGCAGGAAGCATAATCGACGTCGCCGACCAGCTTCGCCTTGCCGTCCTTCTCGACGCGGTTGATGCCGACGTCGATGACCACGGCGCCCGGCTTGATCCAGTCGCCCTTCACCATCTCCGGCCTGCCCACCGCCGCGACAACGATATCGGCGCGGCTGACTTCGCCGGGCAGATCGCGCGTCTTCGAATGCGCGATGGTGACCGTGCAGTTCTCGTTCAGGAGCAGCTGCGCCATCGGCTTGCCGACGATGTTGGAGCGGCCGATCACGACGGCATGCTTGCCCGAGAGATCGCCGAGGCGATCCTTCAGCAGCAGCAGGCAGCCATAGGGCGTGCAGGGGACGAGTCCCTTCCCGCCCGTCGCGAGCCGGCCCGCATTGACCACGTGGAACCCGTCGACATCCTTGTCGGGATCGATCGCATCGATGATCGCCTGCGGATCGATCTGCTTCGGCACCGGCAGCTGGCAGAGGATGCCATTGACTTGCGCGTCCTTGTTGAGCCGATCGATCAGCGCCAGGAGCTCGGCCTGGCTCGTGGTGGCGGGGAGCTTGTGCTCGAAGCTCGCCATGCCGGAGGCCTTGGTCTGCTCGCCCTTGTTCCGCACATAGACCTTGCTCGCCGGATCCTCGCCGACCAGCACGACCGCGAGGCCGGGCACGAAACCGTGGCGCGCCTTCAGCTGCGCCACCTGGCGCGCGAGCTTCGTCCGCAGATTCTCGGCGAAGGCCTTGCCGTCGATCACCTTGCCGTCGCCGGCCTTGGCTACACTGGTCCCATCGCTCATGTCGCTTCCGTCCCTTTATCGTTCTGCACCCGCAAGCGCGGCGAGCGCCGCGCCCAGGACCTTCGAATTGCCGCGAATCTCCACAAGCTTGCGGCGGTCGGCGGCGCCGTTGACGACCGAAATCGCCGCCTTGGCGACACCAAGCTCATCGGCGAGGAGCGCGATCACGGCCGCATTGGCCTTGCCATCCTCGGGCGGCGCGGCAACCGCAACCCGGAGCGCCACGCCTTCGGGATCGGGCGCCAGGCCATCGATCCGCTGCCGCCGCGCCTTCGGCTGCACCTTGAGGCGCAGGCGCACGCCGCCCTCGACCGCGCGATACCAGCCCGCCTCAGCGGAAGATGACATATTGGAACAGCAGGTCGCGGATGAAGTAGATCAGCAGGATCGCCACCAGCGGCGAGAAATCGACGCCGCCCATATTCGGCAGGATGCGCCGGATCGGTCGCAGCACCGGCTCGGTCGCCTTGTAGGCCATGTCGCCGACCATGTAGACGAAGCGGTTCCGGGTGTTGACCACGTTGAAGGCGATCAGCCAGCTCATCACCACCTGGACGATCAGAATGAAGATGAAGATATCAACGACGGCGTTGATCAGGTGGTAGAGAGCGATCATCGAGACGGGCCTTCGGCTCCGGCGGGCGGGCGACGCCCGGTTGCGACAAGCGGGCGGGACCCTAGCCAAGCCGGGCCCTCGGCGCAAGGCCGCCCCCGGCGCCGCCCGGGAACGGCTGTCGATCGCCGGCTTTGGGTGCTGCGCCAAGGCCTTAGACGCTGCTTGACATTCCGCCGGCCGGGCAACCATATTCCGGCCGTTCCCAACAGGAACGATCCAGCCGGGTGGGCCCGTAGCTCAGCTGGGAGAGCGCCTCGTTCGCAATGAGGAGGTCGTCAGTTCGATCCTGATCGGGTCCACCAGTCTCGCCCGCGTCTTAAATCCTGTCTTTTTAGTCCTAGCCGACATCACAATCTTGTGGTTGCAGACCACGGGCTTGAGAAGGTTTCCTTCATCATTGCCGGCCACAATCATTGCGCTCGGCGCGGCTTCCGCATTGCGCGCCGAATCTGACAATGACCCCGCCCGGGGCTGCTCTCCGCCTCGAGCTGTGAAAAGGACGGCGCTTGGCGATTCTGACTGCAGGCTCGGGGACTCATGTCATGGCCCATGAGGCGACGCCAAGGACGACGCGCTTCCGGCTGACCCGCAGCTTCGCGATGGTCGCGGGGCTCGTCCTGGTGCTTGCCGCGCTGCTGCTCTCCGCCTTCCACTGGTATTGGTCGCTGGGCGAGATGGAGGACATGGCCCAGCAGAACAACGTCAACGTGGCGCGCCTGCTCTCCAACCTGCTGTGGAGCCGGCATGCGCAGCTGCTCGAGCAGCTGACCGCGGCCGATCCGAAGGCGCTGAAGAGCCGGCCCGAGGTCGAGATCCTGCGCGACGAGATCGCGATCTTCACCCACAACGCGCCGGTCTATCGGGTCAAGATCTACGATCCCCAGGGCGACACCATCTTCTCCACCGATCCGGAGCAGATCGGCGAGGACGAGAGCGACGACGAAGGATTCCAATCGGCGCGCCGCGGCGTGGTCGCGAGCGAGCTCGCCCGCGCCAACACGTTCAGCGTGTTCGAATCGACGGTGGTCGATCGCGACCTGCTCTCGAGCTATGTGCCGATCTATCGCGGCCAGCCGGGATCGGAGATCGTCGGCGTGTTCGAGGTCTATGACGACGTGACGATCGCCCTCAGGGACATCAACCGCGGCATCGCCTCGCAGGTGGCGCTGGTGCTGCTGACCGCAGGCGGCGTCTATCTGGTGCTGATCTGGTACGTCCAACGCGGCGATCAGCTGCTGCGCCGCGAGCACGAGCGGTCGCTCGGCCTGGTCGAGAGCGTGGCGCGCGCCGAGGCGGCCAGCAAGGCGAAGTCGCAATTCCTCGCCAATATGAGCCACGAGCTGCGCACCCCTTTGAACTCGGTGATCGGCTTTGCCGAGATCCTGAGCTCGGAAGGCTTCGGGCCATTGGGCGATGCGCGCTATGCCGGCTATGCGCGGGAGATCGTCGATGGCGGGCGCAACCTCCTCACCATCATCAACAACACGCTGGATCTTTCCAAGATCGAGCTGGGGACCACCGAGGTCTCGATCCGCCCGGTCGATCCCCGCGGCGTGATCGAGGGCGCGCTGCACCTGCTCGAGCGTCCGATCGCCGAATCCGGCGTCGCGATCTCGATCGACGTCGATCCGGCGACGCCGCCGCTGGAAAGCGACGAGGCCAAGCTCCGCCAGATCCTCTACAACGTGATCTCGAACGCGGTGAAGTTCACGCCGCGTGGCGGCAAGGTCGCGGTCAAGGTCGCGGGGGTCGGCCAAAGGCTGGTCCGCTTCGAGATCACCGACACCGGGATCGGCATCGCAGCCGCCGACGTGCCGGTCGCACTGGCACCGTTCGGCCAGGTCGATGCCGCGCTCAACCGGCGCTACCAGGGCGCCGGGCTCGGCCTGCCGCTCGCCAAGGGCCTGGCCGAGCTCTTGGGCGGTCAGCTCGACATCGCGGGCATGCCGGGATCGGGCACGATGGTCGGGATCACCCTGCCCGCGGCCGGCTGAGACCTCGCTTCCTATCCTTCGTGGAGAGTCCGCGTGTTCGCCTCGGCGAGCGTGATCGCCTCGCCCAGCAGCTGCAAGATGCGGACGTTGTTATCCAGGACCTGGCGCGCTTCCTTGCGCGGGTCGCCGGCATAGCGCTGTAGCCGCGTCACGATATCGGCGCGGATGATGCCGAGGATCGTCTCGGTGGTGTAGCCCTTCGGGTTCTGCTCCGATACCAGCATTCTGGTCATCGCTCGCTCCGTTCCGACCGCGTGCAGCGGTCTCTTCCAGCTGGCAATGAGCGTTGCAGGAAGCGTGTTAAGGCGCAGTTAACATGTGACCCGCATCACGACGCGGGCTGTCGCGGCTTTATCCGCCGCCACTCCTCTCGCTATAGCAGCGGCTCATTCGAATCGGCGCCAGGACGTGCGGTGCCGAATCCTGTTGGGAAAGGAATCATCATGAGTGGACGCCTGCTGCGGATCGCCGTTCTCTACTGGGTGGTCGCGGTCTCCTGGGGAATCTACATGGGCGCGACGAAGGACTTTGCGCAGGTTCCCGTGCATGCGCATCTCAACCTGCTGGGCTGGGTGAGCCTCGGGCTCTGCGGCCTGATCTATGCGAAGGCGCCGCATCTCGCCGAGACCAGGCTGGCCAAGATGCATTTCTGGCTGCACAACCTCGGTCTGCCGCCGCTGATGATCGCGGTCTCGCTGATCGTGAACGGCCATGACGATATCGGCGGCCCCGCGGCCGGCATTTTCTCGATCGTCGTCGGGCTCGGCATCCTGAGCTTCGCCGTCAACCTCTGGCTGGGCGGCTTCCCGCTCCCGGCCCGCAATCCCGCCCAGATCGAAGCGGCCGCCAACCCCGCCAGGGCTTGAGCATCACCGGCTCGGCGGCTCCGGCAATGAAGCGGGGCCGCCGTTGAGCCGAAGGAACGCCGTCGCGGCCGCTTCCGCCCGACGGCTGATCTCCCGGCTGTCCGGCATTCGACCGACGCGCAGCAGCAGCGTCAGGATCAGATCGCCCCAGAGCAGAGCGAAGAACTGCTGCACCGGCTCGGCGAGATCGCCGGCGCCGATGAGCCCCTGGGATTGCGCGCGCGCCAGGATTTCACGCAGGGCGTTCCGGCTGGCCTCGCGGCCGGCGACGTTCAGCGTCCTGGCGACTTGCGGCGATCGCTGCGCCTCGGTGATCGCGAGGCGAAACACCGCCATCACCTCGGGTCGGCAGATCTCTCGCAGGAACATCGTGCCGAAGGTCGTGAGCAGCCGGCCGAGCTCGTCGCGGTCGCGCGCCACGGGCAAGTCCGAGGGCAGGCGCACCCGTTCGACCCGCTCGCGGATGCAGGTCTCCAGCATCGCTTCCTTGCTGCCGAAGAAGGCATAGAGCGCACGCTTCGAGACCTTGGCGCGGGTTGCGATCTCCAGCGTGCTGGTCTCCCCGTACCCGCGTTCCATGAAGGCCGCCATCGCCGCATCCAGGATGCGCTCCCGCGCGGCGTCGTCGCGCCTGGATTCCGCGGCATCATGGGACGAATCCGGCTCCTTGCGGGCCGAGCGGCGAACCGCCGCACCCTTGTGTCGCGTCGCCGTCATCGAGCTGCGGCACCCTTGGTCACGGAAAAAGCCCTTGTCTGGTACCGTGCGGTACCCTATGTTGTCGCTGCGCGGTACCCACTAGTACCAGGAAGCCTCGGCGGCGGCAATCCGCCTGGGAGGCCAGCACAGGAGGCACTGAACATGCCGCCAAATCCGCCACCAAGGACGCAAGGGAGCGCCGTCGCGCTCAGGCATGTGGCCAAGACCTATCGGACCGGCACGGTCGAGGTTGCGGCCCTCAAGGACATCAGCGTCGACATTCCGTTCCATCGCTTCTCGATGGTGATCGGCGCCTCGGGCAGCGGCAAGACCACGCTCTTGAACCTGATCGGCTGCATCGACGCGCCGAGCAGCGGCGAAGTGGCGGTGTGCGGCGAGGATGTTGGCAAGCTCCGTGACAACGCGCTTTCCGATTTCCGGGCCCGCAACATCGGCTTCATCTTCCAAAGCTTCAGTCTCGTGCCGGTGCTGTCCGCCTATGAGAACGTCGAGTATCCCCTGCTGCTGGTCGGCACGCCGGCGGCCGAGCGCCGGGAACGAACCCAGGTGATGCTGGAGGCGGTGGGGCTCTCCGGACAGGCCAAGCAGCGTCCCAACGAGCTCTCCGGCGGGCAGAAGCAGCGGGTGGCGATCGCGCGCGCCCTGGTGAAACGCCCGCAGATCGTGCTGGCGGACGAGCCGACGGCGAATCTCGACAGCGCCACCGGCCTTGCGATCATCGAGCTCATGCGGCGGGTGCAGGCCGAATCGCGCACCACCTTCATCTTCGCGACCCACGACCCGCAGCTCATTTCGCATGCGGACGAGATCTTCGCCATCCGCGACGGGATGGTGATCGAGCATAGAGGCGAGGACCATCGGGCCGCGCTCGGTATCGGAGCCGCACAATGACGCTCCTCTTCAAGATCGCGCTCCGCAACATCCTGCGCAACCAGCGCCGGTCGCTGATGACCGGCTCCGCGGTCGGCGCCGGCGCGCTGGCGATGCTGCTGTTCGGCGGCTTCGCGGCCTACATCTTCGCCGGCCTCGAGACCGGCAACGTGCAGCAGCTCGGCCATCTGACCGTGTTCCGCAACGGTTACTTCCTGTTCGGCGGCGGCAATCCGGCGGCCTACGGCATCGATCGCTACCAGGAGGCGATCAATCTCATCCGCAGCGATCCCACCCTGGCGCCGATGATCAACGTGATCACGCCGACCCAGTCGCTGACCGGCATCGCCGGCAATTTCTCGGCCGGCGTCGACGCCTCCAAGACCTTTCTCGGCATCGGCCTAATTCCGTCCGACCGCGACCGCATGCGGCAATGGGATGCATTCGGCATCGGCGCGGGGCGATCCGCCGATGCCCGCCTCTCCGACCAGGACGAGACGCTCGGGCTCGTCGGCTTTGGCCTCGCGCGCATCCTCGGCCTTTGTGCTCCGCTCCGGTTGTCGGATTGTCCTCCCGCCCCCAGCACCTCGCCGGACGAAGCGGCGACCGCGAGCTCGGGCGTCAACCAGGAGGTCGTTGGCCTCGCCGCCGCCGAGGGCCTCGGTCAGTCCGACGGAAAGCCGGGACTGCCGCAGATCGCGCTGCTTTCGGCCACGGCCGGCGGCGCGCCCAACGTGGTCAACCTCACCGTCAGCGGCGCCGAGCGGCAGGGTGCCAAGGAGCTCGACGACAACTACGTCGTCATGAATCTCGCGCTTGCCCAGCAGCTGGTCTACGGCCGCGGCGAGCACAAGGTGACCGGCATCGTCATCCAGCTGCACCGCAGCCAGGACATGGCCGCCGCGCGAACCCGGCTGATCGCGCTGTTCAAACAGCATGCGCTGGATCTCGACGTGCGCGACTTCAAGGAGCTGGCGCCGTTCTATGGGCAGGTGGTCGCGCTGTTCAGCGGCATCTTCCTGTTCATCGCGCTGGTCATGGGCGTCATCGTGCTGTTCGCGGTGATCAACACCATGACCATGAACGTCATGGAGCGGACCAACGAGATCGGCACCGTGCGCGCCATGGGAGTCCGGCGCGGCGGCGTCCGGATGCAGTTCATCCTGGAGGGCGCGGCGATCGGCGCGGCAGGCGCCACGCTCGGCACAGTCCTGGCGCTGGTGATCGCCCGCCTGGTCAACGGGGCCGGGATCCAATGGGTGCCGCCCGGAAATTCGAGTGCGGTGCCGCTCCATCTTGACGTGTTCGGCAGCCCGGCGCTGGTCATCGGCGCATGGGCAGGCCTCGTGCTGGTGGCGACGGTGGCGGCCCTGGTTCCGGCAAACCGCGCCGCCAAGCTCTCGGTGGTCGATGCGTTGCGGCATGTGTGAGGCGCACATGATTCCGATGCTGCGAACCCTCCTGCTGGTCATCTCGGTCGCGGCGGCGAGCTTGACGGCGGCCGGCGGAGCCCACGCCCAGTCGGCGGCGGATATCGTCGCCGGCACCGACCGGGTGCGGAATCCGGACCAGCCCTTCCGCTCGACCGTTACCTTCACCGAGTATGTCGGCGGCAAAGAGCGCGATCACAACACGCTCGTGGTCTTCTCCAAGCTGGACCCCGCGACGCGCCAGTTCCGCAACCTGGTGCAATACATGGCGCCGCCGCGCGATGCCGGCAAACGGGTGCTGCTCGACGGCCGTTCCCTCTGGTTCTTCGACCCGGCCTCCAAGGTGAGCGTCCGGATCTCGCCGCAGCAGCGACTGATCGGCCAGGCCGCGATCGGCGACGTGCTGACGGTCAACCTCGCGGTCGATTACACCGCGACCATCGTCGGTACCGAGGACATCGAAGATTCGACGCGCCAGCCGCGCCACTGCTGGCATCTCGCACTCAAGGCGGCCAACGACCAGGCGGTTTATGGCCGGATCGAATTGTGGGTCGAGCAGGGGAGCTTCGATCCGATCAAGGGGAAGTTCTATTCAGACAGCGGCCGCATGCTGAAGATTCTCTACTACGGGAGTTTCGCGGAACGTCTTGGCGGCACTCGGCCCACCCAGGCGATCATCATCGATGCGGTGGATTCCTCGCTGGCCACCGTCGCGAGCTTCGGCGACTACGGCTTTCAGGATATTCCCGAATCCTGGTTCCAGCGGGACTATCTGCCCCGCCTGACGTTCCAGTGATCGCGCCGGAATGACTGCGCGGCACCTGCCCGCGTCGATCTGGGTCCTGGGCCTGCTCGCCCTGGCACACGCCACCCCGTCGGCGTTGGCCGACGAGAACAACGATCTCAATCTCATCCCGGGCGCGGTGGGAACGCCAGCGCCGTCCGAACCGGCACCGCAGACGTCGCCGGCCGGTGGCACGCCGCAGCGGATCTATCTCGAGAACGCCTTCACCGGGAACCTGCAGCGGCATGGACTGGCGGTGGCCTTCCCGCCGCCCAACCCGCGCGCCTGGCAGGAGCGGTTGTTCCTCGACGCCCGGACCGAGTGGCGCCTCGGGAGCCGTCTCGGCTTCACCTTCAGCGATCGCCTCAACCTCGGCGCCGAGAAGGGCCAACCGGTTCCCGATGACGAGAACGTGTTCAACGATTTCCGTGAAGGCTATCTCGGCTGGCAGCCGGTCGACGGCGCCTATCTCGATATCGGCCGCATCAATCTGAAGAGCGGCGTCGCGCTCGGCAACAACCCGACCGATTTCTTCAAGACCCGGGCGGTGGTCGAACCGCTCTCCGCCGACCCTTCCGTGCTGCGCGAGGACCGGCTCGGAACGCTGATGGTGCGCGGCCAGTACATCTGGAGCGGCGGCTCCGTGACCGCGGCTTTCGCCCCGAAGCTCTATCAGCCGAGCGCCCTCGACGCGGAGCGGGATCCTCCCAGCATCGATCCCCTGTTCGACCGTACCAACGCGCAGAACCGGTTGCTGCTGAAAAGCAGCATCGATTTCGCGGAAGACTTAAGCCCGGAATTTCTGGTCTATCGGCAGGGCTCGGAGACCCGGTTCGGCGCCAATCTCACCGAAAGCATCGGGCATAGTCTGGTGGTTTACGGCGAATGGGCGGGCGGCTGGCGGCACGATCTCATCCACGAAGCGCTGCTCTATGGCCGCCGGACCGGCACCATCCCGTCGAGCGCGCCGGATCCGCTGCCCAGCGACCAGGGCAAGGCGTTTCGCAACGAGGCGACGATCGGCGCCTCCTACACCACCGAGTCGCGGATCACCTTCAATCTCGAATATCACTACAACCAGGCCGGCTTCTCGCACCAGGACTGGCACAACTGGTTCGCCGCCGGCGCGGGTCCGTCCAGCTCGCTCTGGTACATCCGAAGCTACGCCGCCGATCAGCAAGAGCCGGTCAGCCGGCATTCGATATTCCTGAGGGCCGACTGGACCGACGCCTTCGTGCCGGATCTCGACCTCACCGGCTTCGTCAATATCGATCTCTATGACGGATCGGGCTTCGCGCAAGTGACGGCGGACTATCACCTCTCGGACAACTGGACCGTAGGTGGGCTTGCAGCCGGTGCCTTCGGCGGCAAGCGATCCGATTTCGGCAGCCTGCCCACGGCCGCGAGCCTCATGGTCCATATCAACCGCTACTTCTGACGCCGGCGGGTGGGCTCAATCCTCGTCCGAGGCTTCGATCCGCTCCATGTCCGCGTCGCTGAAGCCGAAATGATGGCCGATCTCGTGGATCAGCACATGGCGGACGAGGTCCTCGAAGCCGACCTCGTCCTCCGCCCACCAGTCGATCAGCGGCCGGCGATAGAGGAAGACCAAGTCCAGCGCCTTGGCGAAATCGCCGGCACCTTTCACCGTCAGCGGCGCACCACGATAGAGGCCGGCGAGATCGAACGGCGATTCGATCCCCATCTCGCTCAAGGTCTCGTCCTCGGCAAAATCGAGCACGCGAATCGCCAGCCCCTGGCAGCGTGCGGTGAACGCCTTCGGCAGCTGAGCGAAGATGCGATGCGCCATCTCCTCGATCTCAGCCAGCGTCGGCGCCAGGCCGAACCGGCGCAGTTCTTCCGCCACGTTACTTGTGATGCGCGGTGGTGAGGAACTGGCGGAGGCGGTCGGATTTCGGGTTGGCGAAGACCTCCTTCGGGTTGCCTTCCTCCTCGATCCGGCCCTGGTGCAGGAAGATCACGTTGTTAGCGACCTCGCGCGCGAAGCCCATCTCGTGGGTGACGACCAGCATGGTGCGCCCTTCTTCCGCGAGCTGGCGCATGACGCGCAGCACCTCGCCGACCAGCTCGGGATCGAGCGCGGATGTCGGCTCGTCGAACAGCATCACCTTGGGCTCCATGGCGAGCGCGCGGGCGATCGCCGCGCGCTGCTGCTGGCCGCCGGAGAGATGGCTCGGATAATGGTTGCGCTTGTCGGCGATGCCGACCTTGGCGAGCAGCTTCTCGGCGCGCTCGACGGCGTCCTTCTTCGAGAGCTTCAGCACATGCACCGGCGCCTCGATCACGTTCTCGATGATCGTCATATGAGACCAGAGATTGAAGCTCTGGAACACCATGCCGAGGCTGGCGCGGATCCGATCCACCTGCTTATGGTCTTCCGGCGTCGCGTGACCGCCCTTGGTCGGTTTCATGCGGATCAGCTCGCCGTTGACGATGACCTTGCCGGAGTCCGGGGTCTCCAGCAGGTTGATGCAGCGCAGAAGCGTGCTCTTGCCGGAGCCCGAGGAGCCGATCATCGCGATCACATCGCCCACATGGGCGGTGACCGAGACGCCTTTCAGGACTTCAAGCTCGCCGAACCGCTTGTGCAGGTCCTCGACCACCAGCGCCGTTTCCGCCATCTTCCCTCGCTTGCCGCCTTGTTCTGCGGCTTTGTGACGTCACGGCAACGATTTCACCCACTGCCGCTTGCCTTCCCTGGCCTCATTCTAGGGAGAGTGCCTCCGGCCTTGCCAGGAGAAAACCTAGGAGCAGAACCCCATGGCCAGGAGCGCTGCCAAAAGATCGGCCGAAAGTACCACAGCAGGGAGAGCTGCGACGTTCCCGGGGATTGACGAAACCCAATATTCCTCTACTTTTGCGGGGGCGCGTGGCAGTGGGGATATACATATCATGAAGTTCAGTTGGCTGCTCCTGGCGGGGGCGGTGCTGGCGTTCGGCATTTCAGCAGCGCAGGGGGGCGACAACGGGAAGGAGGTTGCCTGCTCGGATACGCCCTTCAAATTCGACGTGCCCGGCTTCACGACCAAGTGCAAGGACTACAGCGAGGCGACGATGAATACGGTAACGCCTTCGTCGGCCCGCATCATGAACCTGAACGCCTTCTCCCAGAGCGAGGTCACATTCCTCGACGTGGTCGACAACCATATCCTCGGCACCAGCCGGGTCTTCTATCACAAGCGCAGTTTCGAGAGCGACATGGCACAATACTATAGCGGTGCCAGCTTCAGTGACTGGGCGGTTGACAGCGCGATCGGAGGATACGAGGTCGAGCGTGTTTCGGCGAGCTTCGACAAGCAGCAGCCGATGCAGTGCGTCGCGTTCCGAAAGCTCGGCACGCCGCGCTATAGCGGCGTCACCGGCTTGACCATCGGTCTTGCCTGCTCGGCACTCGGCCGCGATCACGCCTATGCGGCTCTGAAGCATCTCGCGGGGGTCTGATGACTTCTGACGGCCGCTTCCTTCGTCGTCCTTGACGTCGATAATGCTTGAATTACCGCCCCGCGGCCTTACGCTTGCAGGCGTGGGTTGTGGGCAGGTTTGGCGAGGTGTCGGGATGGGTGGGCTGAAGCAGCCGCTGTTGGCAGCATGCATTCTTGCGCTGATGGCGGGTACGGCGCGCGCAGATGATAAGGAAAAGACGATCGATTGCGGCGAGACCGATCTCAAGATCGAGTCGTCGGGCTACACGTCCAAGTGCTACGACCTCAGCGACGCGACGCTCAATGTCGATACCACCTTCGCCGCACGGAAGACATACGAGCTGTTCGCGGTTTCCGATGCCGATCTGACCTTGATTGACGTCATCGACAATCGGGATCTTGGTAATATCTACCTGTTGCGCCGCGGCCTCGACACCGATATCGGCAGCTACTTCAACGTAGCGGTCGCGAACTGGAAGGCGACCTCCGGTGCTTCCGGCTTCGAAGCGGCTGAGTTCGACGGCGGTCCGAAGAACCGGCAACCGCTCCAATGTGTGGCCTTCCGCCGGCCGGTCACGCTGCGCGGCCCCGGCTATGGTCGGGTGGTGGTGGGTGTCGCCTGCGCGGCCGGGAACCGCAAGCAGGCCTACGACGCCATCGCGCATCTGCAGGCTCCCGGCCGCTGAGAAGATCGGGCCGCGCTGCGCCCGCACGCTGGCGGCGTTCGCTTTACCGCGATCCGGCCTGCGCGTAGCATGCGCCGATGTTCGATATCGAGAACCAGCGGACCATCCTGGACCGCCGGCAGCTGGCGGCGGAGCTCAACGCGCTTGCCGAGAAGAGCGCGGACCCGGCCGGCGAAACGACGGAGCTGCAGGCGGTTCTGCGACGCCATCTCGCGGCCGGCAGGGCGGAGATCCGCCGCCGCTTCGACGCCAATCCCAGGGGCAGCGGTGCCGGGCTCGCCGCGGCCCATGAGCAGAGCTTCCTGATCGACCAGCTGATCCGCTGCCTGTTCGACTATGCGGTGGAACGCGCCTATCCGCTGGCGAACCCGACCAGCGCCGAGCGCTTGAGCCTCGCCGCGGTCGGCGGCTATGGGCGCGGCGAGCTGGCCCCCCACTCCGACATCGATCTCCTCTTCCTGCTGCCCTACAAGCTGACGCCGCACAGCGAGCAGGTCGTGGAGTTCATCCTCTACCGGCTCTGGGACCTCGGGCTCAAAGTGGGCCATTCGGCGCGCAACGTGAGCGAATGCGTGCGCCAGGCGCAAGGCGACCTCACCATCCGCACCAATCTGCTCGAGGCGCGCTATCTCTGGGGCGATCAGCCGCTCTACGATCAGTTTCGCGGTAAGTTCGAGCGCGAGGTCGTGAAAGGCAAGGGCGAGGCCTTCCTGAAGGACAAGCTCGCCGAGCGCCTGGCCCGACACAAGCGCGCCGGGGATTCGCGCTATGCGCTCGAGCCCAACATCAAGGAGGGCAAGGGCGGCTTGCGCGACCTGCAGACCCTGCTTTGGATCGCGCGCTTTCTCTATCGGGTCGGTGATTTCACCGACCTCATCGAGCACGACATCCTCACCTCGAACGAGATCCTCGCCTACGAGAAGGCGTTGAACTTCCTCTGGACGCTGCGCTGCCATCTGCACTATCTGACCGGCCGCGCCGAGGAGCGCCTGACCTTCGACCTGCAGTCCGAGATGGCGCGGCGCCTGGGCTATACCGACCATGCCGGCTCGAAAGGCGTCGAGCGGCTGATGAAGCATTATTTCCTGGTGGCGAAATCGGTCGGCAGCCTGACGCGCTACTTCCTGACCGCGGTCGAGGCGAAGAAGATGCACCGGCCGCTGTTCCGCCTGCCGATGATGGGTCGGCTCCGCGCCGACGTGAAGTCCGAGGTGGACGGGTTTCGCAACGACGGCGGACGGCTGCTGGTGCCGGCGCCCGACTGGTTCCGCAGCCATCCCCTCGATCTCATCCGCATCTTCCAGGTGGCGCAGCGCCACGAGCTCGACATCCACCCGGTCGCGATGACCTGGCTCAACCAGGCCGCGCGCGATGCCGATCTCCTGCGCGCCGACCCCGAGGCCAATCGACTGTTCCTCGAGATCCTGACCGGCGAGAAGGACCCCGAGCTGACGCTGCGCCGGATGAACGAGGTCGGCATCATGGGGCGTTTCCTGCCGGACTTCGGCCGGGTCGTGGCCCAGATGCAGTTCGACATGTACCACCAGTACACGGTCGATGAGCATAGCCTCAAGGCCATCGGCATCCTCTGGCGGGTCGAGCGCGGCGAGCTGCAGGACGAGATGCCGATCGCGAGTGCGGTCGTTCATCAGGTTCTCTCGCGCCGGGTGCTCTACCTCGCGGTGCTGCTGCACGACATCGCCAAGGGCCGCGGCGGCGATCATTCCGAGCTCGGCGCCGAGGTGGCGGAGCGTGTCGGTCCGAGGCTCGGCCTCTCCGCCGAGGAGACCGAGACGGTCGCCTGGCTGGTGCGCCACCACCTCATCATGAGCAACACCGCCTTCCGCCGCGATCTCGACGACCCAAAGACCATCGCCGATTTCGTCGGCACGGTGCAGTCGCTGGAACGTCTGCGCCTGCTTCTGGTGCTGACCGTCGCCGATATCCGCGCGGTCGGGCCCAAGGTCTGGAACGGCTGGAAGGCGCAGCTCCTGCGCGAGCTCTATCACCGGGCCGAGGAATCGCTCTCCGGCGGCCTCATCACCGAAGGCCGCGAGGCGCGCGTCGCCGACACGCTGAAGCGGCTCCGCGCCGAGCTGCCCGATTGGAGCGACGCGGACTTCGAAGCGCATGCGGCACGCGGACCGGCGAGCTACTGGCTGGGCTTCCCGCTGCCGAGCCTGGTCCGCCAGGCGCGGTTGATCCGCGAAGCCGAGCTGGACAAGCGTCCGCTCTCGATCGACTACGCCGTCGATCAGTGGCGGGCGATGACCGAGGTCACCATCTACGTCGCCGACTGGCGCGGCCTGGTCTCGCAATTGGCCGGCGCGCTGGCACTCTCCGGCGCCAGCATCGTCGATGCCCGGATCTTCACCCTGAAGAACGGCATGGCGCTCGATTCCTTCACGGTCCAGGATCCGGACGGCGGCCCGTTCGACAGCCCGGCGCGGCTGGCGCGGCTCGCGGCGACGGTCGAACGCGTGTTGGAGAATCCGACCAAGACGCTCGGGGAGCTCGTCGGCCTATCACCGCGCAACCCCGCGGTGCGCAGCTTCCCCGTGGTGCCGCGCGTCCTCATCGACAACAAGGCCAGCGCCACCCACACCCTGGTCGAGGTGACCGGTCGCGATCGCCGCGGCCTCATGCATTTCCTGACCCGGGCCCTGACCGCGCAGAACCTGCAGATCTCGACCGCCAAGATCTCGACCTTCGGCCATCGCGTGGTCGACGTGTTCTACGTGAAGGACCAGTTCGGCCTCAAGGTCGAGAGCGAGCCACGGCTGAAGGCGATCCGCGACGCGCTCTTGCAGGTGCTGCAGGAGCGCGAGGCCGATTTCGCGCCGGCCGCGAAGCCGCCGGAAGTCGTGCCGGCCGCACAGTGATTTGCCACTACTCGTTCCGGAGGTAGGGTGCGGCCTTGGCGCCGAGCGCGCGCCACGACGCCGCGAAGCCGACCACCAGGGCGAGGGCGAGACTCAACCCGACGGCACCGAAGGCGGCCATGGCCGAGAACACGAATTTCGACTCCATCACCCGGTCGAGGAACAGCGCGGCGCCGACGCTGCCGATCGCCAGTGCGATTGCGGCGGCGGAGAATGCCAACAGCGCGAACTCCCAGAGGAAGCTCGCGGCGATGTCGCGGCGCCGCCCGCCCAGCATCTTCAGCAGCACCGATTCATAGATTCGCCGCTGCTGTCCCGCCGCCATGGCGCCAGCGAGCACGAGCACGCCCGCCAAAAGCGCGACGCCGGCCGCGAGCTTCACCGCCGCGCCGACCGAGCGCAGGATCGAGGCGGCGGAGGCGATGGCATCGCGCACGCGGACCGCGGAGACATTGGGAAAATCCTTGGCCAGCAGCGCCATCAGGGCGCCTTCCTGCTCCGGCGCCACGTGCAGGGTCGCGATATCGGTCTGCGGCGCACCGGAGATCAGGCCGGGCGAGAACACCATGACGAAGTTGATCGAGAGGCTGGACCAGTCGATCTCGCGCAAGTTGGCGATCGTGCCGGTGATCTCGCGCCCGAGGAGGTTGATGGTGAGGGAGTCGCCGCGCTTCAAGCCGAAGGCCCGCGCGGTGTCGGCGTCGAGCGAGATCAGCGGCGGGCCGTGGTAATCGACCGGCCACCACTGGCCTTCGACCACGTGCGAGCCCTTGGGCGGCGCCGCCGACCAGGTGATGCCGCGGTCGCCCTTCAGTACCCAGGCGTGATCCGGCGGCGTCGCCAGCTGCTCGACCGGCACGCCCTTGAGCTTGACGATGCGCCCGCGCAGCATCGGCACGCGTTCCAAGCCCGCCGCGGTCGGGAAGCTCGAAAGGGCCCGATCGAAATCGGCCATCTCGCTGGGCTGGATGTCGAGGAAATAGAAGCTCGGCGCCTGCGAAGGCAGCGTGTTCTCCATTTCGTCGATCAGGCTCGCCTGGATCAGCATCACCGCCACCAGCACGGTGAGGCCGAGGCCGAGCGAGAGCACGATGCTGGCGGTCGGCGCGCGCTTGCGGCCGATCGCGGCAAGAGCAAAGCGCAGCGCACGCTGCCCGGCGCGCGGGCGGCCCCAGCGGGCGAGCCGCCGCAAACCCTCCGCCAGCAGCTGGAACAGAACGAAGGCCGCCAAGGTCGCGCCGACGAAGCCGAGCGCCAACCTTGCGTCGCCGGTCGAAAGCACGGCGAGGCCGGCAAGCGCCAGGCAGGAAAGTGCGATGGGCAGCAGGTCGCGACTGCGCATCTCGCCAAGCTCGGCGGCGACGGCGCGAAAGAGCTGTGCCGGCCGGACCCGCATCGCCTGCAACAGCGGCGGCAGCGAGAAGGCGAGCGCGGTCAGGAGCCCGAACAAAGCCGCCAGCACCAGCGGCGCGGCGTAGATCGCCGGAATGAGATGGAGATCGAACCGCGCGAGCAGACTTTGCGCGGCATAGGGCGCCGCCGCGCCGAGCGCGAGGCCAAACGCAATGCCGATCGCGGCCATGCGCGCGATCAGCAGCAGATGCAGCGCGAGCACGAAGCCGCCGGTGGCGCCGAGGCATTTCAGGATGGCGAGCGATTGGGCGCGGCTCTCCAGATAGACCCGGACGGCATTGC
>DATKMF010000069.1:0-4847 GCA_035542015.1 Candidatus Cybelea sp. | reverse complement strand
GCCGAGGATCAGGATGCGCATGGTATGGCTCCGCCCAAATTCGTCACCCGCGGACTTGATCCGCAGGTCTCGTGCCGAATAAGACGCCGGAAGATGCGCGGGTCAAGCCCGCGCATGGCGACTTTTTCAGAGCTTATCTCTCAGTACGTACCACAGCATGGCGAGCACCTGCAGCGGATGGCGCAGCAGAGTGCCCCCCGGGAAGGTCTTGTGCTCGAGCCCGGCCAGCACGTCGAACCGTTCGGCGGTGCCGGCGATCGCCTCGGCGATCAGCTTGCCGGCGATGCCGGTGATCGCGACTCCCATGCCGGAATAGCCCTGGGCGTAGTAGACGCGGCCGATGCGACCCAGATGCGGCAGGCGCGATATGGTGATCGCCAGCATGCCGCCCCAGCCATAGTCGATGCGTTTCGCGGCGAGCTGCGGGAAGACGTCCAGCATATAGGGCTTCACGAAGCCGGCGATGTCGGCCGGCTCCGCCGCCGTGTAGCGCTCGCCGCCGCCGAACAGCATGCGATTGTCGGCGGTCACGCGATAATAGCTGACGACGAACTTGGTGTCGCAGGCGCAGGCGCCACTCGGGATCAAGGCCTTGGCCTCGGCCTCGGGTAGGGGCTCGGTCGCGATGACGAAATTGGCGACCGGCATGATCTTGCCGGCGATCCTCGGCTCCAACCCGCCGAGATATCCGTTGCAGCCGATGACGGCGTAGTCGGCTTCGACGCGCCCTGCCTCGGTCGTGACGATGACCTTGCCACTCGTCTCCTCGAGCTTCGTGGCCGGCGTCTGCTCGAACATCTGCACGCCCGCCGCCTTGGCCGCTTCCGCCAAACCCAGCGCATAGTTCAGCGGATGCAGGTGGCCGCCGCCCGCGTCCTTGATCCCGCCGTGATAGATCGCGCTGGCGATCTCGTTGCGGATCGCGTTGCGGTCGAGCAGCTTCGCCTTGTGATAGCCCATGTCGCGCTCGAAACAGGCGATCTCCTCCGCCATCCAGGAAAGATCGCCGGGCTTGGATGCGAGCAGCATATTGCCGCGCCGAAGATCGCATCGGATGCTGTGCTTCTCGACCCGCTGCCAGACGATGGCGCGCGCCTCCTCGGCGAGATCGAACAGCGCCTTCGCCCGCACCTTGCCGTAGCGCCGGATCAGCTCCTGCGGCGATTTCCGCAGCCCGGTGTTGATCTGGCCGCCGTTGCGCCCGGAGGCGCCCCAGCCGATGCGGTTGGCCTCGACCAGCGCCACCTTGTAGCCGCGCTCGGCGAGATTGAGCGCCGCCGAAAGCCCGGTGAACCCGCCGCCCACCACGCAGACATCGGCGCGAATGGACTCCGTCAGCCGCGGCCAGCTCCCATGCGGATTGGCCGTCGCGGCGTAATAGGAACCTTTGGGATGGTCCTGGTGGGAGAACACGATACTGTGATGGGGTCTTGGATTGGACGCGACGCCAGTCTATTGAACCAATCCCGCGGCGCCAAGGCCGACTCATCCGAGGTCCTATCGATGCTGAGAATCATGCTCCCGCCGGTCTGGCTGCTGATCGCCATCCTCGCCATGGTGGCGCTCGGGCTCTGGGCGCCGGGCATGCGCATCATCGCCCACCCCTGGACCTTCATCGGTCTCGTGCCGATGGTGGTCGGCATTGCGATTGGGCTGATGGCGAGCGCGGCCTTTCACCGGGCGAAGACCACGATCAAGCCGTTCGAGGTCTCGTCCGCCCTGGTGACCGACGGCGTGTTCGGCCTGTCGCGCAACCCGATCTATCTCGGCATGGTCCTGCTGCTGATCGGCGTCGCCCTTCTGACCGGCGCCGCGACGCCCTTCGCCGTGGTCGTCCTCTTCGCCCTCATCATCCACTACGGCTTCATCCGCATGGAAGAAGGGATGCTGGTGGAGAGGTTCGGTACGGCTTGGGAAGGCTACGCCGCGCGGGTGCGGCGCTGGGTCTAGAGCGGGCTCAGCACGCCCCGTCGAGCAGCCGGTAATGCGCCGCCCTGGCGACCGCCTGCACGCGGTTGCGGGCGCCGAGCTTCCGCGTCGCCGACTTGAGGTGCAGCATCACCGTTGCCGGTGAGCGGTCGAGCTTGAAGGCGATCTGTTTCGCGGTCATGCCTTTGGCGCAGAGCTTCAGGCATTCGGTCTCGCGCGGGGAGAGCTTCACATGCCGGGTCGGCAGTGACGCCGGGTCGAAGCATTCCAGCGCCGCATTGTGGAAGGCGTAGCCGGCGAGCGCGACCTCCCGCAGGTGATAGCGCGCATCCTTCTCGAAGCCGGGCTCGGGGTCGATCCGGACCGCGTTGAAGGTCGCGAGGCCGCCGGCCGCGAGCCGCATCGGCACGGTGACGCCGATGGTCATCCGCGTGTCCTTCAAGTAGCGGATCACCGGCCGGTGCCGTTCCTCCAGAATGCCGACGAGGGCGTTCAGCGCCGGATCGCCGCGCGACGTGTCGGCGTCGCGGTTGCAGGACCAGAGGAAGGGTGAGCTGGCGCCGATCGCCAGCTCCTGCATCGGGTCGATCTGGCAGAAGCCGCCGTTGACCCAAAGCTCCGGCATCTCGGCGTCGATGTTGCGGATCTCCAGGAGGCTGGGCGGGATCGGCGCGCCGTCCGGCGTGGTCGGGACCGGCGTGTAGTCGTAGCCCAAGGACGTGAAGCCGCGGGAACCCAGCGCGGCCAGCATGGCGTCGAGGCGGGCGCCCAGCCCCTCCGCCGCCGCCAGCCGATCCTCGACCCCTTCAAGCCATCGCGACATGGGGCGAACCCTACTGCCCTTCCTCCACCTGCCGCAACACCCGGTGCAGGCTGCATTCATGGATACCCATCTCCTCGAGATGGCGGACCGTGTTCTTGAGGTATTCGACGTTGCTGCCGAACTTGCCGATGGCGCCCCGGATGCGCCGCGCCACCTCGGCCGCCTCCAGCCTGCCCGCATATTGCCGGTGCGAACGGTCGGCCACGTAGCCCAGGGCCTTGAGCCGGCTGCCGTCAGGAAGCCGGACCTTGAGCCAGCGCGGCTCATAGACCCCGGTCACCATTTCGCGGCGGTGCAGCGTGTCGGCGACCTCGACCGCGTGCTCGGCCTTCACCCGGAACATCCGCCCATGACACATGCCGCCGCGGTCGAGGCCGAGCACCAGGCCCGGTCGTTGCGGCGTGCCCCGATAATGCTCGGACTTGACGCAGAAGGCGCGGTGATAGCCGTGCAGCGTGGCCGGCACGATATCGATAAACGGGAAATCAGGCCGCCACATGAGGGAGCCGTAGCCGAACACCCGGAACTCCTCGCCGGGCTTGGGATGGACCCGCCGCCGCTCGACCAGCGCGGCATCGATGGGGCCGAGTTCATCCTGGTCACCGGTCTCGCCGGAGGGCGTTCTTTCAGTCGGCATCGCCTTCAAGCAGAAAATCCAGCACGAGCTCGTTGAAGACATGCGGCTTCTCGACATTGCAGAGATGATAGCCGCCTTCCATCACCGCGAGCTTGGCACCCTGGATACGGTCGCGGAGCGCCTGCACCGCCGCTGGCGGTGCGCCGGGATCCTTCTCGCCGGCGATGCAGAGCACCGGCAGGCGCAGCCGTTCGAGCTCGCCGGCGCGGATATCCATGCGCCGGATCGCCAACCCGGCGCCGATGTAGCCGGCGCTTTCGGTCGCGCGGATGAGATCGGCGATCCAGCCCACGGTCTGCGGCGCCTTCGCGCGAAACTCCGGCGAGAACCAGCGGCCGAGCGTGCTCTCGATTTGGGTGCCGACACCGCCCTTGCGGATCGCATCGACGCGGTCGTCCCACATCTTCTGCTGCTCGGGCGTCGGCTTGCCGGTGCCCGCACAGCAGAGCACCAACCGGGTTAGGACCGGTGCATGGCGCAGCGCCAGCACCTGGCCGATCATGCTGCCGATCGAAAGGCCGACGAAATGGAAGCGGCCGTAGCCCAGCTTGGCCACCAGATGCGTGACATCATCGGCCATCTGCTCCAGCGTGTAGCCCCGGGTCAGATCCTCGCCGGTCGCGTCCGTGCCGCCATGCCCGCGCATGTCGTAGGAGAGCACGCGGAAATGCTGTGCCAGGATCGGCAGCTGGAAGCCCCACATCGCATGGCTGACCGAAAGCGCATGGGAGAGGACGACCAGCGGCCGGTCCTCCGGTCCGTCCAGCCGATAGTGGAATCGTGCTCCGTCGATGGTGACGTCAGGCATGAACCAAGTTGCGGCCGTTATTCGGCCTTGCCGCCCCCGCCGGAACCAGCGGCCTTGGTCAGGGCCTCGATCTGCTTCTGCAGGGCGAGCATCTGGTTCTTGAGGTCGTTGATCTCGCTCGAAGAGGGCGCCTCCGCCGGCTTGGCGGCTGCGCTGCCGGCCTCAGCAGCGGCGCCCGGCATCCCTGGCATCCCCATCCCCGCCTTGAACGGATTCCACATCCGCATCGCCTGCTCGAAGAAGACCATGTTCTGCTTCGACATCTCCTCGAAGCGGTCGAGCGGGAACATGCCGCCGAAGCTCTCCTTCATATAGGAGCGCATCTGCTCCTGGTTCTTGGAGAAGCTTTCCATGCTCTGCTCCAGATAGCGCGGCACCAGGAACTGCAGGTTGTCACCATAGAGGCTGATCAGCTGCCGGAGGAAGTTGATCGGCAGCATGGTCTGCCCCTTGGCCTCCTCCTCGACGATGATCTGGGTGAGGACGGAGCGGGTGATGTCCTCGCCGGTCTTGGCGTCCTCGACCGTGAACTCGGTGCCGTTCCGGACCATCTGTGCCAGATAGTCCAGGGTCACATAGGACGAGGTCGCGGTGTTGTAGAGCCGGCGGTTGGCGTATTTCTTGATCCTGACCGGCGGCTGGCTGGACTT
>DATKMF010000068.1:0-3517 GCA_035542015.1 Candidatus Cybelea sp. | reverse complement strand
CCTTTCGCCGCATCGAGTGCGCGTTCGCCGGGCCGAATGCATTGCCGAACGTGTCGCCAATGGAATTCCAACCCTTCTCATGCGCTCCCGCCATGTCGCCCGCCGGAAGGCCGGAATGCACGACGGTCATGAGCGTACCCTCTCCCTTTCTCCGGAAGGTAATCGTGACCATCGTCTCCTCGCCAAGGGTGTGCCGCGACATCCAGGAATGCTGGATGCGGCCGGGCCGATCTATCTCCGTGAAACGGCCATAATGCGGTGTGCCTCCGCACTGGTGCGCCAGAGAGCGCAGATACCACAGCCCGTCCACTTTCGGATTGAAGATGAGCTTGTCATGCTCGTGCCACAGAGTGCCCGCGACTGTCGGGTCGAGCCAAGCGTCAAACACCTCGTCCGGCGGCGCAGGGATGGTGCGCTCGACCTTGATCTCTACAGTCCCCGTCGATGCGGGCTTGGATGCCGTTGTCATTTCTTCCTTACCTCCTTCGCTTTCTTCGCCTCGAAATGGCGGGCGAACCGGTCGAGCCGCTCGCTCCAGAAGCGCTCATAGTGATTTACCCAACCCGCCACCTCGCGCAGCGGTTCGGCCCGAAACGAGATGAAGACCTCCCGCCCCTGCTTGCGGCGTTCGATCAGCCCGGCGCGCTCGAGCAGCTTCAGGTGCTTGGTGACGGCATTCAGAGCGGTGTCGAACGGCTTTGCGACATCGAGGAATCGCGCCGGCCCGTTCGCCAGCTGCGCGATGATCGCGCGCCGCGTCGGGTGCGAAATGGCGTTCAGGACGTCGCTCAGGTGATCCATGATTCATTACACCATACGGTGTAATGAAAGGCAAGGGTTCTTCAGCTTTCGGAAGAGCACGACGTCAGCCGGTTCGCATGGAAAGCTCGACATCCCCGGCGAACGGCGTGGACAGATAGCCGTTCGCGGGCGCTCGCACGCGCATCAGGTAGTCGGGGCTCTCATCGGCGTTATCGGCGACAATGACTGCGCCGGCTTTGAGACGGCGCTCCACTAGGCCGAGGATTTCGGGATAGAGCGCCTTAGCACCGTCGAGGAGGAGCAGGTCAATCGTATCCGGAAGATCGCCTGACAATGTCTGCAGTGCGTCGCCTTCCCGAATTTCCACGAGGTCGAGGAGACCGCCCGCCGCCAGGTTGGCGCGGGCGCGCGCCACCTTGGACGGCTCGAACTCCGTGGTGATCAGACACCCGCCGCCATTGTCCCGAAGAGCGGCCGCAAGATACAGCGTCGAGATGCCGAACGAGGTCCCGAACTCGACGATGGTTCGCGCCCCGCTGCAACGCGCCAGCATGTAAAGCAGCGTACCGGTCTCGCGCGAGACCGCGAGGGGCAGATCCTTCAGGCGACTGTAGAATTCGCAATATTCCGTCTTGCTCCGCATGAGGCGTGACCGCTCCTCGGGCGAAACCGCGGCGATGGCGGGGCCCGCCGCCTGCCACGCCCGCTCGGAGTCGGCGAACAGGCGGTCCAGAAGGGGTGCCACGGGGGGGGGGCCCGTGAGGGTCGAGTTCAGCAGCGGCATGGTTGGTCTCCGGTCCGGTTCTGCGCATTCTTGTGCTGGTCCTGAAATACGACTAATCATTCATGTTTGCTATTCGCATTGCCGCGGACTCCCATGGCCAATCGCCGAAGTGCCTCAATTTCCTCACGAAAGCAGCCGCAGCAGACCCGCTCCAATGCCCTCGTCGCGGCAATCCTGCAGGCGGCTGTTCATGTTCTGGAGAAGGATGGTGCGCACCGCTTCACCACGGCGCGGGTCGCGGAGAAGGCGGGTGTCAGCGTCGGGTCGCTCTACCAGTACTTCCCGAATAAGGCGGCGATCCTGTTCCGGCTGCAGACCGACGAGTGGCGGCAGACGACCGATCTCCTGCGCACCATCCTCGAAGACGATCGACGGCCGCCGCTCGAACGACTGCGGCGTCTGGTCCACGCCTTTATCCGCTCGGAGTGCGAGGAAGCGGCCGTCCGCGTGGCGCTCGGCGACGCCGCCCCGCTCTATCGCGATGCGCCTGAAGCGCGGCAGGCGAAGGCACCCGGGGACGAAACCGTTCGGGCCTTCCTACGGCAGCTGCTGCCGGCGACCTCAGAGGCTGCCCGCCTCCTGGCCGGTGGATTGATCAAGACGACGCTCAGCCAGGTCGGAAAGCAGTTCTCCGAGGCGCCGCGCACGGCCGCGGAGATCGAAGCCTATGCCGACGCCATGGCCGATATGTTCTGCGCCTATCTGAGAGAACTGGATCCGGCTATGCCGGACCGGGCACTTCCCACGCGGCCTGCGCCCGCACGTCGGAGGGTGCTGCGCGATAGTGGCGGCGGAACACGCGGTTGAAATAGGAGACGTCGCCGAAGCCGCAGTCATAGGCGACGGTGCTGATCTTCTCGCCGGCACGGCGCGGATCAACCAGCCGGCGATGCGCCCGCTGCAGCCGTTGCTCAAGAACATATTCGGTGAAGGTCGTGCCCTCGGCCTCGAACAGCCGCTGCACGAAGCGCGGCGTGCAGCGATGGCGCTCGGCAAGTGCGGTGACGGTGAGATCGGGCCGATCGAGACTCCTGGCGATGTCCTGCTTGATCAGATGCAGCCGCGCGGCGTGCAAGCCGCCGCCCTCCGCCGCCTCACCCGCGTCCCGGGTCGCCCCCATCATGACCGACATCAGGTCATAGATGTGGTTGACCATGAGATGCTGCATGTCGGGGCAGGCGGAAGTCCGATCATCCCAGGCCAGCGCGACATAATTCATCAGGAATTTCAGGACCTGGCTGTCACGCGGGATTCGCCGCATGTAGCAGTCGTCGGGGTCGCGCAGCAGCGGCTCCAGCCGCGCCTTCGGGAAACGCAGCGCAAGGACGCTGCCCGGCGGCTGGTGCGTGAAGCTGGAGGGATCCGCAGCCGACACGAAGACTGCCTCGCCGTCGCCGAGCACCAACTGCCGGTTCCGCTGCTCGACCAGATGCGGGCCTTCCAGGTTGACGAGCAGGATCGCATCGAGGGCGTTGTCATCGACGTCCTTGCGCGAGCGGCGGTTGCGAGAGCCGTGGATCGCGCCGACCCCGACCAGCATGCCCGGCAGCATGTTCAGGGTGACATCGACGTTGAACGGAATGTCGGGGAGCGGATCGACCTGATAGCTGAATCCCAGTCGCGCCAGGCACTCGCGCAGCACCGTCGGCCGCTGCGGCACCGGCCAGTCGTCGAGCGCGAAGCGCACCGGTCCCGCCGGCATCGGCGGCAGAGGCTCCTTGCTCAGCAGCAGCTCAGGCTTGAGCATCGGAAATCTGGTCTTGTCGTACATGCCCTGATCCCCTGCCTCTTCTTGGAGATGCCTTGGCTTCGACGTCCCAACCCAGACGCGGCGGCACGATAGGAGATCGCTCGCAGCCTGCAAGTGATCGGCGTCACGTCCGCGCGTGATTCGCGAGACGGCCAAGAAAATCAAGGCTCCTGGCCCCATCGATCGCGGTGCAGCGCCCCGCCGTCCAAGCCGCCGTCGCG
>DATKMF010000067.1:0-28527 GCA_035542015.1 Candidatus Cybelea sp. | reverse complement strand
TGCGCCATCGCATCGCGCTCTACAGCCGTTTTGCGGCAAAGAAGCTGCTCGCCTCCCGCCTGCGGGACAGCGAGGTGGCGCTGCTGCTGATCGCGGTCGCGATCGGTGCCGGCGTCTCGGTCGTCACCTGCCTCACGGGTGAGGCGCTGATCCTGATCCGCATCGCGCTCTTCGGCACCATCTATGCCGGCCACCTGAGCAGCGCCGCCGGCCTGGATCCGCTGCGGATGATGGCGGTCCCGATCCTGGGAAGCCTCGCCTACGGCTTCGTCGCCTGGACCGAGCGGCGCCTCAGGGGCCGCGACGTGGTCGACCCGATCGAGGCCAACGCGCTCTATGGCGGAAAGATGTCGCTCCGGGACTCGATCGCCATCGCCGTCATGACCCTGTTCTCGGCCGGGATCGGCGCCTCGGTCGGGATGGAGGCGGCCTATACCCAGGCCGGATCCGGCCTCGCCTCGCGCGTCGGCCAGATGCTGCGCTTCCGCCGCAATGACTTGCGCACCCTGGTCGGCTGCGGCGCCGCGGCCGCGATCTCCGCCGCCTTCAACGCGCCGCTCGCGGGCTCGTTCTATGCCTTCGAGCTGGTGATCGGCGGCTATTCGATCTCGGCGCTGGCCCCGGTCGGCATGGCGGCCGTCACCGCCGCCCTCGTCGGCCGCACCTTCTTCGATCTGAAGCCCCTGATGGACATTCCGGACCAGATGCCCCCGGGCAACGTGGACTTCCTCTATTTCGCCGGCATCGGCATCGCCGCGGCGCTGATCGGCGTGGTCGCCATGCGCACCGTCACCGGCATCGAATCGATCCTGCAGCAGTGGAAACTGCCGCGGGGCATCCGCCCCTTCGTCGGCGGTCTGATGCTGGCCGGATTCGCCTATGCCTTCCCGCAAGTGCTGGGCTCCGGGCATGGCGCGATCGAGACCACGATCAACGGCCTGACCCCGCCGATGCTGCTGCTGGGACTCCTCGCGGCCAAGCTCGCGGCCTCGGCCGTCTCGGTCGGCAGCGGGCTGCGCGGCGGCCTGTTCAGCTCCTCGCTCTATATCGGCGCGCTGCTGGGCGCCTTGATCGGCGAGGGCGCCGCGCTGATCGATCCCGCCCTCGGCCATGAATCGATCACCTTCACCCTGGTCGGCATGGGGGCCGTGGGCGCCGCGATCGTGGGCGCGCCGGTCACCATGATCCTGCTGGTGCTGGAGCTGACCGGCTCCTATCCGATCACCATCGGCGTCATCGTCGCCGTGCTGCTGGCCTCGTTCGGCGTGCGCGAGTGGTTCGGCTACTCCTTCTCCACCTGGCGCTTCCATCAGCGCGGGCTGAAGCTCAGCGGCGCCCATGACATCGGCTGGCTCACCGAGATCACCGCGGAGACGCTGATGCAGCGCGACATGATCTTCGTCCGCAGCTCGGAAACGCTCGACGAGGTCAAGGCCGCGCATCCCGCCGGCGCGACCGGCGTGCTCTTCGTGCTCGACGACGAGGGCACCTATCGCGGCTCGATCGACCTGCCGACCCTGCATCTCGCCAAACCCCCGACCGGCGGCACCGCCAGCCGGGTGGGCGATCTCCTCCCGGTGAAGCAGCCGGTGCTGCCGCGCCGCACGCCGATCCGCACCATGCTGCAGCGCTTCGAGGAATCGGAGCTCGAAGTCCTCGCCGTGGTCGATTCCACCGTCACCCGAAGGGTGATCGGCTACGTGACCGAGAGCTACGTGCTCCGTCGCTACAACCAGGAGCTCGAGCGCCGCCGCAGCGAGGAGCTCGGCCATTCCGACCTGTTCGGCCCCGCCGAGGAACGCGCGGTGTGATGGCACCGGATCGCCGCGGCATCGCCTATGCCTTGGCTTCGGCGGCTTTGTTCGGCCTCAGCGCGCCGCTCGTGAAGATCCTGCTCGGCGACATCTCGCCCTGGCTGCTGGCCGGCCTGCTCTATCTCGGCTCCGGAAGCGGCCTTGCCGTCGCAAGGCTCTTCCTGCCGCGCGACGAGGCGAAGCTGCAGCGCCGCGATCTTCCCTGGCTCGGCGCCGCGATCCTCGCCGGCGGCGTCATCGGCCCGGTGCTGCTGATGTTCGGCCTCGCGCGCGGTGCCGCGGGTCAGGCCTCGCTGCTGCTCAACCTCGAAAGCGTCTTCACGCTCGGCATCGCCTGGACTGTGTTCCGCGAGAATGTGGACCGCCGCCTGATGGTCGGCGCCGTCGCCATCGTCGCCGGCGCCGTCATCCTCTCCTGGCCCGGACAGATTGGTGCTGCGGATCTTTCCTCGGCGCTGCTGATCGCCGGCGCCTGTCTCGCCTGGGCGATCGACAACAACTTGACCCGCCAGGTCTCCGCCGCCGACCCCACCACCATCGCGATGCTGAAGGGTCTGATCGCCGGCGCCGTCAACACCGCGATCGCCTTCGCCGCCGGCGCGCAACTCCCAGGGCTCGGTCCGATCGCCGGCGCGGCGCTGCTCGGCTTCTTCAGCTACGGAGTCTCGCTGGTCGCCTTCGTCGTGGCGCTGCGCCATCTCGGCACCGCCCGCACCGGCGCCTATTACGCGCTCGCCCCCTTCATCGGCGCCGCCGCCGCGATCCTGCTGCTGGCGGAGCCGGTGACGCTTCCCTTCATCGCCGGCGGTCTCCTGATGGCGCTCGGCCTCTATCTGCATTTGACCGAGCAGCACCAGCACGCCCATGTCCACGAGCCGCTGGAGCACGCCCACGCCCATATCCACGACGAGCACCATCATCACGCGCACCCGCCGGGCACGGCGCCCGAGCCGCACTCACACGTGCACCGCCACACGCGCCTGATGCACAAGCACCCGCACTATCCAGACCTGCACCATCGGCATGAGCACTGAGGCGAGGTCTAACCCTTCCCCGTCTCTCCGATTCCCTTCAGCGCCGCCGGCAGCACCGCCGGCACCAGGCCGCCGAGCTGCATGCTGTCGACCGCGGTCGAGGGCACGATGACGATGGTGGCGTTCTGCTTCAGGCCTTCGTAGAGCATGT
Organism: Candidatus Cybelea sp.; assembly: GCA_035542015.1. Taxonomy (GTDB): domain Bacteria; phylum Pseudomonadota; class Alphaproteobacteria; order Dongiales; family Dongiaceae; genus Dongia. The sequence continues at coordinate 25,528 of DATKMF010000067.1, read as the reverse complement.
TCATGGCGCGCAGGTGCAGCGCGGTCGGGTTGTCGGTGTAGGTCTTCGCCGCCTCGCCGAACTTCTCGGCGACCTGGCGCTCGGAATCGCCGAGGATGACGCGGGCCTGGCGCTCGCGCTCGGCCTGGGCCTGCATCGACATCGCGTCCTCCAGCGCCGCCGGAATGAGCACGTCCTTCACTTCGACCGAGATCACGTTGATGCCCCAGGGCTCGGTGCGGACGTCGATGATCTTCTGCAATTCGCCGCTGATCTTCTCGCGGCCTTCCAGCATGTCGGCGAGCACGGTCTTGCCGATCACGTCCCTCAGCGCGGTCTGCGCCGCCCAGTTGATGGCGCTGCGATAGTCGGCGACCGAGAGCGCCGCCTTCTCGGGATCGATCACCTTCCAGAAGAGGACGGCATCGACATCGACCGGCACCGTGTCCTTGGTCAGCGTCTTCTCGGCCTTGAACCCGGCGGTGATGACGCGGATGTCGATCCAATAGGGCACGGTCTCGATGATCGGGATGATGAAGAAGAGGCCCGGCCCTTCCAACGACCGATACTTGCCGAGCCGGAGCACGATCACGCGCTCCCATTGGTTCGCGACCTTGATCGCGTTGGAGGCGATCGAGGCGACGAGCACGGTCAGGACCGCGATGACGACCGCCTGAACGGGCTGTCCGCCGAGCAGCGTCGCATAGGCGATGCCGAGGCCGATCGCCAGGATGACGGCGAAGGTGAGGGCCGACAGCGGGTTGCTTCGAAGCATGACCGGCATTCCCTAAAGGTTGCGGGCGCGCAGTGGACAGAGCCTAGGCCTGCCTGGCCGCACGGCGCAAGGAAGCTGGCCCAGGCTCGCGATCACCGCCATGGGCAGTCCTGTCCGCGTGGCTCGGGCGGCCCAGCGGCGTCACCGGCGCGTCATGAACCTGATAAGCGGCTGTCACGGCACGCGGGCCATGCTCCCGGTCCCGCCTTCGCCGCCACTCACAACCTGGGAGCGTCCCAATGTCCCCCGCCGATTCCTCGCGTCGCGACTTCCTGATCCTGACCGGTGCCGCCGGCGCCGGGCTGCTGCTGGCCGACGGCACGACGCCCGCCGCCGCCGCGGTCAACGCCAATTCCAGCCTCGCGCCGGAGACCGGTCGCACCAAGGTCGCGGCGATGCTGGCCGACGCACCGTCGAGCGGTGGGTTCGAGGTGGTGCCGCTCATCTCCAGCGGCGACGACATTCCGCTGCTGACCGGCACCTGGCCGGATCTCCAACCGCATGCCGAGCTGACCTATGGCGTCACCGGCGCGCCGGACGGGATGGGCCTGCTGCAGGTGAGCGACGGGTATTATCTCTGGCTCCACCATGAGCTGGTCGGCGACAAGCAGGACGACGACTACACCGAGACCAAGTTCTCCGCGACCGTCGCCGGCATGATGCCGGGTGCCAGGCTCAGCCTCATCAAGCTCACCAAGGATTGGCAGGTGGTCGGCGGCACCCAGCTGATCCGCGAGTTCCGCCCGACCGCCTGGCTCGCCCAGGACGACGGCACCAGCCCACGGGTGCCCGCGGGCTCCAAGCTCACCATCGATCTCGACGCCAAGACCGCGAAGCACGAGGGGTACGTGCCCTCCGACTTCTGCGGCGGCACGCTGGCGGAGACCGGTTTCGTCAATCCCGCAACGGGCGAGGAGGAGCCGGTCTGGTTCGCCGACGAGGAGAATGGCGGTTATTCCGGGATCGCCTGGGCCTGCTTCCCGGACGGCGTCGCCTATCCGGTCGAGGGCCTCGGCATCTATGAGAAGGAGACCACGGTCTCGCTCAGGAGCTTCCGCCCGAAGGCGCAAGGGAATGCCCAGGGGGGCCTCACCATCCTGGTCGGCAGCGAGGACGATGACGACGGCGAGATCTATCTCTGGATCGGCGAGCCGGCCGACGGCGACCCCAACGGCTTTGCCAACGGCCAGCTCTACGCCATGAAGATCGAAGGCGCCGCGCGCGAGAGCGGCCCCGGCAAGCGCGACGGCACGCCGGACGATGCGGCTTCCGTTCCCGCCGACGGCGATTCGGTGGTGGGCAAGGAGGGCGACAGCAAGACCTGCAGCTGGGTCGCCGTGCCGAAGGAGGCGACGAAGACGCGGAAGTCGCTGGACGCGTTCCTCTCCGCCAAGAATGCGACCGGCGGCCGCAACGCCACCGCCTTCCTCGCCCCCGAGGATATCAATGAGGACGCCGTGGTGGCGAACCGGCTCTGGCTCGCCGCCGACGGCGGCTACGGCTCGCCGATCGCCGGCGACGACAAGCCGCGTTACGAGAATCCGCTGAGCCGGCTCTATCGCATCGACCTCGGCGTCAAGGAGCCGGCCGATCCCGCGACCTGGAGCACGACCATCACGCTGGCCAAGGAAGGCGGGGTGGGCAAGGGCGTCAGCTACGACAACGTGGCGCCGGATTCGAACGGGCTCGTCTTGATCGCCGAGGACTGGGACCAGGGCAGCGACGAAGCAGACGCGGTCTGGGAGATCCTGAAGCAGGAGCAACGGGCACCGGCGCTCTATCTCTTCGATTCCAAGACCGGCGACATCAAACTCGCCTTCCTCACCGAGATGGGCAAGCACGATCCCGATCTCGACTGGAAGAAATTGAGCGCGCTGATCGCCTCGGGCGCGGACGGCGAGAAGAAGGCCCGCGACGATTCCGATTTCTGGGAGACCTCCGGCATGATCGAAGTGCCCGCGGAATCGACGAACGGCCGCGCCGCCTACCTGATCACGGTCCAGGCCCACAGTCTGAAGACCGACGGCTACGGCGAAGGCGGCCAAATCCTCCTCTGCCGGCCGAAGAGCGCGTAGGTCTTTGCGGCGCTTGCTGCCGGGAGAAGGGCGGGACTGAGCGCAGGCAGATTGCTCAAGCGCCCACCCTGACCTCCCCCAAAGTGGGGGAGGGGAATCTCGGCGATGCCGTTCTCAAGGAAGTTCGATGTGGCGCGCTGCACAACGAACGTCCCCTCTCCCTCAAAGGGAGAGTATGGGGTGAGGGCGCGCGAGCACGCGCGCAATTCAAGACCCTCTTTCCAACCAACGCATACCCCGATAGAACCGGGAATCAACTCCCAGTCCCGGTCCCCCGAATGCTGGTTCCCGCCCTGATCTTCGCCGGCACCTATCTCGCCGTGGCGTTCGGGCGGCTGCCGTTTCTCCGAATCGACCGCACCGGCGTCGCGCTGATCGGCGCGAGCCTCATGGTGGCGAGTGGAACGATCACGCTGGACGAGGCCTATCGCGCGGTCGATTTCGACACCATCACCCTGCTGCTTGGCATGATGATCGTGGTCGCGAGCCTGCGGCTCTCGGGTTTCTTCGGCCTGGCGACCGCCTTCATCGCCAGGCGCGCCCATCGGCCGTTGATCCTGCTCGGCGGGATCGTGCTGGTCTCCGGCCTGCTCTCCGCCGTGCTGGTCAACGATACGGTCTGCCTCATGCTGACGCCGCTGGTGGTCGAGACCACGCGCCGGCTGCACCGCAAGCCCTTGCCCTATCTCCTCGCGGTCGCGACGGCGTCCAACATCGGCAGCACCGCCACCATCACCGGCAACCCGCAGAACATGATGATCGGCAGCCTGAGCCGGATCGGCTACCTCGATTTCGTGCTGGCGCTGGCGCCGATCGCGGCGGTCGGCCTCGCGATCGCCGTCGCGCTGATCGCCTTCTTCCATCGCGGCGAGTTCGTGCGCGGCGTGCGCCTGCCCGACGTCCACCTGAAGCTCCGCTTCAACAAGCCGCTGCTGATCACGTCGCTGCTCGCGGCCGGCGTCGCCGTGATCGGTTTCTGCTTCGGCTTGGCCCCGGCCAAGGTGGCGATCGTGGTGGGCTCTCTCTTGCTCTTGCATCCGATCAAGCCCGAGCGGGTCTATCGCGAGATCGACTGGTCGCTGCTGCTGATGTTCGTCGGCCTGTTCATCGTGCTGGCCGGGGCCGAGAAGGCGCTGCTGACACCGGCGGTGAAAGCCTCGGTGGAGCAGGCCGGCCTCACCAATGTGCCAATCCTGGCGGTCGTCACCGCGATCCTCTCCAACATCGTCAGCAACGTGCCGGCGGTGCTGGTGCTGGCGCATTTTGTGCGCGATCTCGCCAACCCGGCCCACAGCTGGCTCACCCTCGCCATGGCCTCGACTCTCGCCGGCAATTTCACCATTCTGGGCTCGGTCGCCAATCTGATCGTGGTGGAACGCGCCCGGGCGCTCGGCATCACCATCGGCTTCTGGGACTATTTCCGCATCGGCGCGCCGCTGACGTTGCTGACCCTCGCCGTCGGCATCTGGTGGCTGAGCTAGTTCGAGCCCTTCGCCAGCGCGAGGGCGAGGTCGCAGTAGTCGTCGCGCTCGGGCGTCAGATGCCCCATGCGGATCATGAAATCGATCACGACCAGGCCGACATTGAACTTGAAGCGCTCGGTGGTGGCGAGGATGCGCTCGACTTCGTCCAGCGGCATCAGCGCGAACGAAGCGATCTCGCCGTCGCGGTTCTGCGGCACGAACTCGGCCGGCAGCTCGAGGTCGTAGGCGAAGAGCGTGTCGTCGCGGAGATGGCCGCCCAGCTCCATGCGATAGGAGATGGCGCCGGCGGGCCGCGCGCGGCGCGCCAGCTCCTTCGGCACCGAGGCTTCCTCGGCCGCTTCCTTCATCAGGTTGTCGAAGGGCGAGATATGCGAGGGGAGGCCGCCCGCCACCAGGTGGTCCAGCTTGCCGGGCTCGATCGGCCGGTCGTCGGAACGACGCCCGACCCAGAGCCTGATCTTCTCGCCGTCGCGCACATAGCCGTTCACATGCACGCCATAGGCCTTGACCCCCAGAACGGGCACGAGCGCGCGTTCGAGGTCGAAGAGCGGCGGCGCGCCGTAGCGCACGGCGACCGGGAAGAGCTCGTTGCGCCAGCCGGTGACGATGCCGCGATCGAGGAGCTCGCGCGCGACCGAATCAATCGCCGCGGTGCGAGAGTCGAACTGCGCCAGATGCTCCTTCACCGAGAGCGCATCCGAATGCGCGGTGAAGACGCTGGGGAAGCGGCCGAACTGCTCGGCGAGGTCATGGCGCACATAGCCGAGCCGCTCGCCGGCCACGAGGAACGGCCGGAACCGCGCCAGGTCGTGGCGATGGCAGGCCTCGATGCGGTCCAGCAGGCTCATGATGTGCCCTGGGGTGCGACCTTCTCCCAAGGGATCGGCCGCCTGAGATTGGCGATCAGGTCGAGATAGTCCGGATCCTCCGGCCCCACGAAGCCGTGGCGGATCAGGAAGTCGAGCTGCACCAGGGCGACGTCATAGGAGAACTCGTCCGCCGCGCTCTTCGGGCTCTTCAGCAAGTCGATGAGATCGCCGACCGGTAGCAGCATGAATTCCGAGACCTCGCCGTCGACATTGTCTGGCGTGAAGTCGGCGGGCAGCTCGAGATCATAGTTAAACTGCAGCCCCACGCGCATGTGGCCTTCGATCCGCACCAGCAGCGTGATCAGACCGGCGGGGCGCGCGCGACGGGCGATCGTCTCCGGAATACCCGCCTCCTCGCGGCATTCCTTCATCAGATTCTCCCAGGGCGAGATGCCGACCGGCTGGCCGCCGCCGACCACCAGATCGAGCAGATTGGGATCGACCGGCTTCGTCGCCGAGCGGCGCGCGATCCAGAGCTTCATCGCCCATTCGCGGCCCACATATCCGTTCAAGTTGACGCCGTAGGAGAGCGTGCCGAACAGCACCGTCGCCGCGCGCTCCATCTGCAGGAGCGGTGGCTCGTGGAAGCCCTGGGCGATCGCGTAGAGCTCGTTGCGCCAGCCGGGCACCGCGCCTTCGCGGCGCAATTGCGCCAGCACCTCGGCGACCGCTTCCGAGCGCGAGTCGAAATCGACGAGCCGCGGTTGCAGGGTCACGCTGTGCTCGTCCACGTGGAACACATGCGGGAAACGCGCGAGCGCCGCCGCAAACTCCGGCACCACCCAGCCCACATGGCGCCCGGCGACGACGAAGCGCCGATGCTCCTGAAGCTTGACTGCCGGATACCGGCGGAACTGTCGCATCAGAGACATCGTGATTCCTGATCCGAGCGCGATGTTGCAACTCCCAATCTCGGGGGAGGGGAATTCAATTGGCCGCTCTCGATCATCTTCATTCCGGTGCGAAGACCTCGACTGGTTCGCGCACGCCGCGCAGGCCGTGGAAGCCGAGCGAGCGGAGCCGTTTGCCCAAGGTCGCGACGAAGGCATCGGACAGCACCAGCGGCGTCTGCAGCACCTTGGTGAGGTCCTGCAGCCGGCTCGCGTGATTGACCGCGGGCCCGATCACGGTGAAGTCGATGCGCCGCTTGGCGCCGATATTGCCGAACTCGACATCGCCCGCATGCAGTGCCAGGCCGAAGCGCAAGGGCGCGAGGCCCTCGGTGCCGAGCACCTCGTTGAGCGCGGCCGTTCCGGCGATCGTCTGCTTCGCGGCAGCCAAGGCACGGGCGCAGCTCTCGCCGGGCGCATCGTCGAGCGGGAAGACGGCGAGCAGACCGTCGCCCATGAACTTGAGGATGTCGCCGCCCTCGGCCTCGATCGCCTCGCCCATCACGCCGAACCAGCGGTCGAGCAGCGCCACCATCTGGTGCCGCTCCAGCCGGTCGGAGAGCAGGGTGAAACCGCGGAGGTCGGCGATCAGGATCGCGGCGCGCAGGGTGCGCACATCGCCGCGCTCGATCTGGCCCGCATAGGCGCGCTGCGCCGCCGTGGCGCCGAGATAGACGGTCAAGGCATCCAGCGCCACCCGGCGGAGCGCGATCCGCTCGGCCAAAGGCGAGAACAAGGTCGCTGCATAGCGCAAGGTGTCGAAACCGTCGGCGCCGAAGCCGCCCTCCGCCTTGGTCGCGAAGGAGAGCGAGGCTGATCGCGCCGTATCGAGGAAGGGCAGCGGCAGCATCATGTATTCGGTCATGCCCTCCGCGGCGAGCTCCTTGATGATCCTCATGCCGCGATCGTCCTCGCCCTGCCGCCAACGGAAGGGCTGGTTGGTGTCATCGACGAATTTCGCCGGGCTGTTGAGGTAGTCGCTGCTGGTGAGGATGCCGGGCCGCGCACGGGTGCGTTCGGTCAGCTCGCCATCGACCCAGAGGAAGGAGAAGCCGATATCCTCCGGATGCAGCGTCTCCAGACCCACATTGGCCCGCCAGATCGGCAGGCCCTGGCGCACCAGCTTCTTGCAGAAGCCGTTGAACAGCACGTCGAGCGGGGGCTTAGCGTCGATCTGCGCGATCAGCCAGGTCTGCAGGTCCGGGAGCGACATCGGCCCAACCTAGCGTCGCGATCCCGCCCCGACAATGCCCCATCATCGCCGCAATTCGAACCCGAGCGCGCCATGCCGTATGCCGAAGCTCCGAACGTGGGGAGACCCGAACCGGAGAAGGGGAACACGCGATGAGACCGTCACGTTTCGCCGGCGCTGTCGTGCTTGCCGGCGCTTGCATCCTGCTCGGTTGCGAGCCGGCCGTGCGCGACCAGAAGGCCGCCAACAGCAATGAGCCGATGCAAGCCGCCAGCACGCAAGGCGCCGCCTCGACCGCGGCGCCGGCCGGTGCCTCGCTGGCGCCGCTTCAGAAGGACCAGCCGGCGGTGGCCGACAGCACGCCAGCGCCCGAAGCCGCGCCCGCGGAACCGCCCGCCACGGTCGTCGCGCAGGGCACCGTCGAGAACTTCACGGGCAATGCCGCACCGCCCCCGGAGAACACCGAGAAATATCTCCCGATCAACGACAACGGCGTCAAAGAGGTGGCGGAGCAGCCGGTCTCCACCTTCTCGATCGACGTCGATACCGGCTCCTACGCCAATATCCGCCGCTTCCTGATGAACGGCCAGAAGCCGCCCAAGGACGCGGTGCGCGTCGAGGAGATGGTCAACTACTTCGGCTACGATTATCCGGCACCCGAGGACAAGAGCACGCCCTTCAAAACCACGACCTACGTCACGAAGACGCCGTGGAATCCCGACACCTATCTCCTCGAGATCGGCATCAAGGGCTATCAGCCTCAGGGCGAGCGGCCGCCGGCCAATCTCGTGTTCCTCATCGATGTCTCGGGCTCGATGGACGAGCCGGACAAGCTGCCCCTGCTGAAATCCGGCATGCGGCTGCTCGCGGACCAGCTTCGGCCCGACGACAAGGTCTCGATCGTGGTCTATGCGGGTGCGGCGGGCGTCGTGCTGGAACCGACCTCGGGCAAGGACAAGCAGAAGATCGACGACGCGCTCGACCATTTGCAGGCCGGTGGCAGCACCGCCGGCGGCGAGGGCATCCAGCTCGCCTACAAGATCGCCAAGGAGGCGCATATCGACGGCGGCATCAACCGCATCATCCTGGCCACCGACGGCGACTTCAACGTCGGCATCACCGACCTCGACCAGCTGAAAGCCATGATCGAGGACAGCCGCAAGTCCGGCATCGCGCTGACCACGCTCGGCTTCGGCGAGGGCAACTACAACGATGCGCTGATGGAGCAGCTGGCCGACGTCGGCAACGGCAACTACGGCTATGTCGACAGCCTGAAGGAGGCGAAGCGCCTGCTGGTCGACCAGCTCGACGCCACCATCGAGACCATCGCCAAGGACGTGAAGATCCAGATCGAATTCAATCCCGCAGTGGTCGCCGAATATCGCCTGATCGGCTATGAGGACCGCGCTCTGAAACGCGAGGATTTCAACAACGACAAGAAGGATGCCGGCGAGATCGGCGCCGGCCACACCGTGACGGCGCTCTACGAGATCGCGCTCAAGGGCTCGAAGGGTCTCAGCGTCGATCCCCTGCGCTACGGCAACCAGCCGACCAACCAGATCGCGCCGACCAATGCCAATACCGACGAGTTTGCCTTCCTGCGCCTGCGCTACAAGGAGCCGGACGGCGACACCTCGAAGCTGATCGAGACGCCGCTCGCGACCTCGCGGCTGGAAAATCCCGATTCCGGAGACCGGGAGCTCGACTTCGCCGCGGCGGTCGCCGCACTCGGGCAGAAGCTCCGCGGCGGCGATTATCTCCGAGGTTATTCCTACGACAAAATCGCGGAACTGGCGAAGGCCTCGCGGGGTTCTGATGGGGACGGTGCCCGGGCCGAGTTCATCGACCTCGTCGAGCTCGCCAAGGCCGTGGATAAGGATGCCGTCGCCGGCACCGAGTGAGGCCGCTTTCGGGGACTCGTGATCTGCCTCCCTGTCACTCGCAGTCCCCGAAACCGAGGAGGCGCGACCAACCCCGCGCCTCCTCGGTGTGATTCTACGAGCGGCGACGATTCTCGCGGCGACCGAGAGAAGAAAAAAGCGCCTTCAACTTCGCGTCGGTTGTGATGACGATTTTGCGCCCCGCTCTAATATCGGCTTCGCCTTTCGCAAGCTCTGCCCGCAACCGCCTCAGCTACTGGGAGGTGCGCGCGGGTCGGTCGTCTTTCTTCGCTCGCATGAGTGGTCTCTTCCGGAAGAGTTGAATTCGCGCTGCGCGACTCAAGACATCATGTGCGGATTAGGATATAATAAGCCCGCTGTTTGACATGGTGAACGCGCATCCAGAGCGCATCGGAGATGATGCCGCCGCAGCCGAGGGCGCCACGTCGATCGAACCGGCTTCCGCTGCACCTTTACCCGGCCTTTACGCACGAGGAATCGCAGTCGCCCGCTGCACCCGACAAAGGCGAGCGTCGTCAGGGACTTCAGGCACCTCCGAATGGGGAGGGCGTAAAGGTCCCTAACTGACTCCTCAGAACCCCTTGGCCGCGTCTCGCGCCAGCCGTTCCGCCACTTCCGGCATCCATTTCGCCTCGACATTGGCGAAGGCGACGCGGAGATAGTCGTCCTGGTCGGGGCCGAACATGCTGCCGGGAAGAATGAGCAGGTTCTCCTCGTCCGCCAACCGTTTCGCCACTTGCATCGCCGGGCGGCCACGATGCGGGTGTTTCAAGTAGGCGAAGAAGGCACCGGCGGAGATCATCTCGTAGCCGAGATCGTTCCTTGAGAACGCGGCCTGCAGGGCGAGCAGCCGGTCCGCCATCATCTCGGTGATGCCCTTGCGCCAGGCGTCGAGGTGCTGGAGGCCATAGGCGGCCGCCAGCTGGCCGATGCGCGGGGCGCAGATGGCGACGCAATCCATCGCCTTGGCGATCTCGTCGACCAGCTTCCGGTCGCCAACCAGCGCGCCGACGCGGTAGCCGGGCAGCGAGAAGGATTTCGAGAAGCTGTAGAGATGGATCAGCGTCTCGGACCAGTCGCGGTCGCCGAAGAGATCGTGCGGGGCCGGTGAGGGCGGCATGAAGTCGCGATAGGTCTCGTCCAGGATCAGCGCGATGCCGCGCTTCTTGCAGAGCGCGTAGGCGGCGCGGATCTCCTCCGGCGGATAGATGGCGCCGGTTGGGTTGTTGGGCGAGATCAGCACCAGCGCGCGGGTCTTCGGCCCGATCAGCCCTTCGGCCGCGGCGAGATCCGGTGAAGCGGGGTTGTTCTTCGCATGCGGCAGCAGCACGGCTTTGACGCCGGTCATGTCCAGCCACATGCGGTAATTGAAGTAGTAGGGCAGGGTGAGGATGATCTCGTCGCCCGGCTTGGCGAGCGCGTTGGCGACCAGGCAATAGGCCTGGTTGCAGCCCGCGGTGATCAGCACCTGCTCGGCCGCGACCGCGCCGCCGTAACGCCGGTTGATATCGGAAGCGAGCGCAGATCGCAGCGGCGGGATGCCTTCGATGTCCGCGTAGCGAGCGGTCTGCGGGGCCGCGATGATCTCGGCGAGATGCCGGGTGAGCGCCGGCGCCGGCGGATAGCCCGGCGCCGCCTGGCTCAGGTCGATGAGCGGCTTCGCGTCGGGAAAGCTGCGGCCGGAGATCCATGAGACCGCTTCCGCGATCGGCGGCACGCCCACCGCGGCGAGCTGGGGATTGATGCTGAAGTTCATTGCCGATCCGATCGAGCGGGATTCGCAAGGATCACGATTTCAGCTCGGCGATGTCGGCGAAGTGCTCCAGCGCCTCCGGATTGGCCAGCGCTTCCTTGTTCTTGACCGGCTTCCCATGCACCGTGTCGCGCACCGCGAGCTCGGTGATCTTGCCGGACTTGGTGCGCGGGATGTCGGTGACGGCGATGATCTTCGACGGCACGTGGCGCGGCGTCGTGTTGGCGCGGATCTGCGCCTTGATCTTGTCTTTGAGCGCTTCGGTCAGCTGGACGCCCTCGCGCAGCCGCACGAACAGCACCACGCGTACGTCGTTCTGCCAATCCTGGCCGATCACGATGCTCTCCAGGATCTCCGGCAGCTGCTCCACCTGGCGGTAGATCTCGGCCGTGCCGATGCGAACGCCGCCGGGGTTCAGCACCGCATCCGAGCGGCCGTAGACGATGATCCCGCCATGCTCGGTCAGCTCCACATAGTCGCCGTGGTGCCAGATGTTGGGATAGCGCTCGAAATAGGCGGCGCGATACTTCTTGCCGTCGGCATCGTTCCAGAAGGCGACCGGCATCGACGGGAACGGCTTGGTGCAGACCAGCTCGCCCTTCTCGCCCTTGACCGGCCGGCCCTGGTCGTCCCAGACATCGACTGCCATCCCGAGGCCGCGCATCTGGATCTCGCCGCGCCAGACTGGGCCCGCCGGATTGCCGAGCATGAAGCAGGAGACGATGTCGGTACCGCCGGAGATCGAGGAGAGGCACACGTCCTTCTTCACCTTCTGATAGACGTAGTCGAAGCTCTCCGGCGCCAGCGGCGATCCGGTCGAGGCGATCACCCGCACGGTCGAGAGATCGTGCGTGCGTTTGGGCTCGATCCCGGCCTTGGCGCACGCGTCGATATACTTGGCCGACGTGCCGAACAGCGTGCATTTCTCGGCCTGGGCATAGTCGAAGAGGATATTGCCGTTGGGGTGGAAGGGCGAGCCGTCGTAGAGCAGCAGGGTGGCGCCCGAGGCGAGGCCGGAGACCAGCCAGTTCCACATCATCCAGCCGCAGGTGGTGAAGTAGAAGACGCGGTCGCCCGGCCTCACGTCGGAATGGAGCCGGTGCTCCTTCAGGTGCTGCAACAGCGTGCCGCCCTGGCCATGCACGATGCACTTCGGGACACCGGTCGTGCCGGAGGAATACATGATGAAGAGCGGGTGGTTGAAGGCGACGCGTTCGAAGCGGATCTCGCTGCCGGTCTGCTCGTTCAAGGCCTCGCGGAACAGCTTGGCCTTCGGCAGCTGCGACACATCGGGATGGTTGTTGAGATAGGGGACGACCAGCACTTGCTGCACGCTCGGGAGCTTGGTCAGCACCTCGGCGACCCGCGCCATCGAGTTCTGCGGCTTGCCGCTGTACCAGTAGCCATCGGCCGTCAGCATCACCTTCGGCTCGATCTGGCCGAACCGGTCGAGCACGCCCTGCACGCCGAAATCCGGCGAGCAGGAGGACCAGATGCAGCCGATCGTCGCCGCGGCCAGCGCGCCGATGATGCTCTCCGGCATGTTGGGCATGAAACCCGCGACCCGGTCGCCGGGCTGCAGCCCGAGCCAGCGGAAATACTGGGCGAGCCGTGCCACATCGTCCCAGAGCTCGGCATGGGCGATCCGGCGCTTCACCTTGTCCTCGCCCCAGAAGACCAGGGCGTCGCGCGGATTGCCTTTGGAGTAGCGCAGCAGGTTCTCGGCGTAGTTGATCCGGGCTTCCGGGAAGAACTGGGCGCCCGGCATCCGGTCGCCGTCCTTCAGGGCCGGGCGGCCCATCTCGCCGATCACCTCGCAATAGCGCCAGAGCGAGACCCAGAACCGGTCGATCTGGCTGACCGACCAGGCCCAGAGCGCATCGGTGTCCTGGAGGCCGACCTGCCAGTCGCGCGCCACCTGGGTGCGGAACTTGGTCATGTTCGCGGCGGCGATCGCCTGGTCGCTGGGCGACCAGAGCGGTCCCGCCGGCGACAATCCAAGCTCCGCGGTCTGCGACATTTGCTATCTCCCCCCGCGCGATCGGAATTGGTCAGGCGCGGCGACACCGTCTAGTCTTGGGTCTAATCTGGCCGCCGCGCCCCGCGCTTGACAAGACCAAACCCGACATCCACTTGAGTTCCCTCGTCAATCCCTTCGCACCGGCACCCCGTCACTCGACCGATGGGCCGTCACCCAAGGTTCATCCGCTTTGGGCGGTCTTGCTGGTGCTCTGCGCCAGCCTGTGCTTCGCGACCCTGAGCGCCCAGGTGCGGCACCTGAGCGATCTCGGGATGCACCCCTTCGTCGTCACCTTCTGGCGGAACACATTCGGCCTTGTCTTCATGCTGCCCTGGCTCGCCCGCAACGGCCTCGGCATCCTCCGCACCCACCGCTTCTGGATGTTCCTGCTGCGCTCGGGCATCAGCTTCGTCTCCATGGTCGCCGGCTTCTGGTCCCTGGCGCTGATCCCCTTCGCCAAGGCGATCTCCATGAGCTTCACCGCGCCCTTGTTCGCGACCCTGCTGGCCGCCCTGGTCTTGAAGGAGCGGGTGCGGATGCGGCGCTGGTCGGCGACCATCGCCGGCTTCATCGGCGTCCTCATCGTGATGCAGCCGGAATCGGTCGGCATCGGCTGGGGCGAGGTCCTGGCGCTGATCGGCGCCGCCTTGAGCGCGGTCGTCTCGATGATCGTGAAGAACCTCTCCCGCACCGAGAGCTCCCAGGCGATCGTCACCTATATGGTGCTGCTGATCACCCCGATGTCGCTGGCGATCGCGCTGCCGTACTGGACCTGGCCGCCGGCCGGCTGGTGGCTCTTCATGATGGGGATGGGCCTCTGCGGCACCTTGGGCCATCTCTGCTGGGTCCGGGCGATCGCGCTTTCCGAGATCTCGCTGGTCGTCTCCTACGACTATGTGCGGCTGCTGTTCGCGGCGGTCATCGGCTACTTCGCCTTCGACGAGCTGCCGATGCTCCACACCTGGATCGGCGCCGCGCTGATCGTCGGCTCCGGCATCTACATCGCCCGGCGCGAGGCCCAGCTGCACCAGTCGGCGGCCGCGCGCGCCGTCGCGGTCGCCGCCGACCCGATCGCCAATCCCTCGAAGCCATGAGCGCCTGGTGGACCGGCCTTGCGCCCAACACCCGGGGCGCGCTCCTGATGGTGCTGAGCGGGCTCACCTATTCCTTCGTCGCCGCGATGGTGAAGCAGCTCAGCCAGGGCTACGCGATGGACGGGTTCGAGATCACCTTCTTCCGTGCCCTGATCGGGTTCATCGGGCTCTTCCCATTCCTCGCGGTCGCCGGCAGTGCCGGATTCCGGACCCGGCATCTCGGCAAGCATGTCTGGCGCGGCATCCTGGGCAGCGTCTCGGTGTTCTGCGCCTATATCGGCATCGGCAAGCTGGCGCTCGCCAACTATACGGCCCTCTCCTTCACCAAGCCGCTGTTCGCCGTCATTCTCGCGGCGTTGGTGATCGGCGAGCAGGTGCGTTGGCGACGCTGGGCGGCGACTGTCATCGGCTTCCTCGGCGTTCTCGTCATGATCCGCCCCGGCTCCGCCAGCTTCACGGTCTGGTCGTTCCTGGCGCTCGGCGACGCCTTCGCGATCGCGCTGCTGATCACCATCGTGAAGCGCCTCCCCGAGAGCGAGACCGAGCTCGTCATGATGTTCTACTACGGCATCGTCGCCATCATCGTCTCGGCGCCTTTCGCGATCCTGGTCTGGCGCTGGCCGAGCGGCATCGAATGGCTGCTGCTGACCGGCGTCGGCCTGATCGGCGCCGTCTCGCAATATCTCTGGATCCTCGCCTTTCGCGCCGGCGAGGCTTCGGCGGTGGCACCCTTCGACTATCTGCGGCTGCTGTTCGCCGGAATGATCGGCCTCATCCTGTTCGGGGAGCTGCCCGGTGCCTGGACCATCGGCGGCGCCGCGGTGATCGTCGCCAGCACGGTCTACATCGCCCGGCGCGAATCGCGGCTGAAGCGGACAGGTCCGGCGGAAGCGGTGAAGGCGGAGGCGATCGCGGCCGAAAGGCCGGGCCTCTAGTCGGCCAGAACCCGGTCCAGCATCTGCCGGGCGCGGTCACGGTGCTCGGGGCGGATATGGCCGGCGACGCTGCGGATCGCGGCATAGAGCACGGTCGCGTCGTCCGTGTAGCCGAAACCGGCGATGAAGTCCGGGATGACGTCGACCGGCAGCACGAAATAGGCCAGCGCCCCCATCAGCACCGCCTTCACCTGGATCGGCGTCTTGGGGTCGAGGGTGCAGTAATAGGCGGCGAGCAGCTGGTCCAGGAACGGAAGCCGCCGCGCGACCCGCCTCACCTTCGGCCAGAAGCCATGGTTGACGCGGGACCGGTCGCGCTCGAACTTGCGGGGGTTGTAGAGGGTCAGGTCTTGGCCCATCGCGCCGGATATGGCCCTCCAATCGTTAATTCGCAAGGGGTTGACCGGTCTGGGCGCCCCGTTCGGCATGAGGAATGCTAGACTGGAGCCGATGACGGTATGGTTCCGAGTCTCCCGTTTCGTTTCGGCCGCGCTGCTCGCGTTCGGTGCCGGATCTGCCTGGGCGCAGCAGGTCGGGGCGCCGCAGCCGCTCGGCTATCAGCCGCCGGGCGTGGCAACCGCCCCCCTCGCGCCACCGCCTCAACAATTCGCGGCGCCGCCGCCCGACTTGACGCCGAAGGAGGCCCTCACCGGGGCCGCCTACGAGCCGATCAAGACCGAGGCGACCCTCTGCGTCCGCCCGGTCATGGTCGATGGGGAGAAGAAGACCTGGGACGAGTTGCAGACGCTCGGCGCCGCCCAGACCGGCTGGAACGACTACATGGAGGGCGACTATGCCCGCGCCGTGCCGGTCTTTGAGCGCCTCGCCAAGGTGGGCCATCCCGAGGCGGAGCGGCTGATGGGCGTCGTGTACTATCTCGGCCAGGGCGTGCCGCAGGACTACCAGCGGGCGCTCTACTGGTTCGAGAAGGCGGCCGACCAGGGCTGCTTCACCGCTTTTGCGCCGACCGCGACACTCTACCGCGATGGGCTCGGCACGCCGACCGATCTCGGCAAGGCCTATATGTGGTTCAACATCGCGACGTCGCGCCTGCCCGACAGCGTCGAGCGCAACGCCCTCATCAAGGAGCGCGACAAGGTGTCGGCGCTGATGACCCAGGCCCAGATCGAAGCCGCGCAGAAACGCTCGCTCGCCTACCAGCCGAAGCCGGTCATCCCCCCGGACCCGCAGGACCTGCCGGTCGACTACTTCCCGCCGAAGACGAATTGAGTCAGTCTCGCGAGATGCGCGGATCAAATCCGCGCATGACGTCTTATTTTTGGGTCGTCATTGCCGGGCCCAGTTCGCGAATGCGGACATTCGTCCGCGGGGCCGGCAATCTCCTCGAGCATCGTCACTCGACGTCGACAATCTCGAAATCGTGCATGATCTCGGTCCCGCCCCGCGCCAGCATGATGGAGGCGGAGCAGTATTTCTCGGCCGAGAGCTTGATCGCGCGTTCGACCGCCTCGGGCTTGAGGTTCTTGCCGGTCACCTTGAAATGGAAGCGGATCTTGGTGAAGACCTTGGGGTCCTCCGCCGCGCGGTCGGAATCGAGCAGCAGCTCGACCGCTCGGACATCCTGTCGTCCCTTCCCCAGGATCATCACCACGTCGGTCGCGGTGCAGCCGCCGGTGCCGAGCAGCACATATTCCATCGGCGAAGGGGCGATGGTCTTGGCGCCGGGCTCGGTCGGCGCCGCAATCACGATGCCATGCCCGCTGTTGCTCTCCCCGACGAACACCCGCCCCTCGACCCAATTGATCCGCGCTTTCATGAAAGACCCCGTCAGAAGATGCTCAATTACCGGGCGTGCACGCCCAGGAGATTGAAGAAGATCCGCGTGTTGTCATAGCCGGCGGCGATGTCCAGCCGGTCGCCGGGTTTGACCGGGACAGGTTCGGGGAAGAAGTGCATCGCCTGCTTCCAGTGGTTGGTGCGGCTGCGGCTCTCCGAGCGATAGATGGTCTCCGCGTCGAGCACCAGGTCGAACCAGAAGGCGATCCCGTGGCAGATCCCGGTCTCGGTCGCGATCACCGCGAGCGGATGGAGGTCGGCCTCCCGCATATCGACGCGGAAATCGAAATCGAGGGCGCGGAAGCGGTGGGACAGCATATGGTGCGGATCCGCACCGAGATCGAGCTGCGCATAACCCGGCGAGCGGAAGGCATCGAAGGCGGAGAGATCGAAGCCATCGATATGCCGGACCGGGTTGATGCGCGCAAGATGGTCGCATTGCATCATCTGCCCCCAGACCACGGCCGCCTCCGGGATGATCCGCGCATCGGGCTTCACCAGATTGGCGCGGGCATGCTGGATGATCGGCAGCATGTTCGGCGCCAGCATCCCGATGTTGATGAGCTCCGACATGAAGACGTCGGCCTTCTGCGGCATGTCCTCACCCAGCGTCACTTGCGTCGAGCGTTTGGAGAGGACCTTGATGCGGTCGGAATAGCCGTTGCGCGCCACCGTTACCTTGGCGACTTCGGCCAGGATCGGCACCGCTTCGCAGGTGACGACCAGCCCTGCGCCGGCCCGCGCCGCCATCATGGCGACCAAGCCCGATCCCGTGCCGATCTCGAACACGAGGTCGCCCGGTCTGACCGCGCGCTCGACCGCCCTGGCATAGGCGGCATTGCGCTCGTCGTCGTTGATCATCGGGATATGCCAGGCCGGCACCATCCCCGACATGTGGAGCCGGAGCGCGAACTGCAGCTCCTCGTCCTCCGGCAGGCGCTCGGTCGCGGCCCGCAGCACCGCCAAGGCTTCGGCGCCGCGCTGTTGGTCGAGCAGGCATTGCGCAAGCCCGCCATGCGCCGGCGCGCAATCCGGATCGATCTCGATCGCGCGGCGGAAATGCACCTCCGCCGTCGCCACGTCGTCGAGGCGCTGGCTGAGCTCCGCCAGGTTGAAATGGGCGTCGAGATAGTCCGGCTGATGCAGCACCGCTTCCTTGAAGCAGATCAGCGCCGTGTCGAGCCGGCCCTGTCGCCGGAGTGCCACGCCGAGATTGTTGATCGCGGTGATAAGGCCGCGGGTGACGGCGAGCGCCTGGCGAAAGCAGGTCTCGGCCTCGGCGACCCGATCCATCCGGAGCAGCGCGTTGCCGAGATTGTTCCAGGCGGTGCCATCCCTCGGATTGAGCGCGGTCGAGCGTTCGAAGCTCGCCGCCGCCTCGGCATCCTGGTTGAGCGCGTAGTGGAGCGCGCCGCGGCTGTTGTGGAACCGCGCATTCTGCGGGTCGATCGCGATCGCCCGCTCGATCAGCGCGAGCGCTTCTTGCGGCTGCAGTCCGGTCTGGTAGGCGACGACGCCCAGGAGATGCAGGGCCTCGGCATGGTCCGGCTCAGTCTCGAGCAGCCTGCCGCAAATGCGTTTCGCGGCGTCATAGTCGCCGGCCTCCGCGGCCTTGTAGGCGTCTTCAATGGCAAGTATCGCGGGCACGGAGCCTCCGTCGCTGTCGACTCGGGGAGGCCGATCCTAGCGGAAAAGGCTTACGCGAACAGGATGATCTCAGACCAGGATGTTGAGCAGCGAGCCGCGCGCCTGGCCGGCGTTGCTGGCGCTGGAGGAGCCGCCGCCGGTGTCGCCGCCATTGCCGCCCTGTGCGGGCGCGTTCACGGGCGGTGCGGCATTGGCCGCGGCGTTGCCCGAGGCGGCCGCATTGGCGAGCACGGAGGCGATCGACTGCGCCTGGAGCTGCGAATTGCGAAGCGCCGCGATCGAAATCTGTTGCGACCGCTGCGCGGCGCTGATCTGGGCGGCGGCCTGGCCGGCGGCGGCGACGTCCATGGTGCTGCGTCAGGCCTTGATGTTCAGGAGCGACTGAGTGACCTCATCCTGGGTCTTGATGACCGCGGCATTGGCCTTGAAGCTGGTGGCGGCCTGGCTCAGCGAGACGATGTCTTTCGGATCCTGCGATCCGCCGGCGATGTTCTGCGACGCCTCGTTGAGTTCGTTGTCCGCCTTCTTCAGTCCCTGGAGTGCATTTGCCGTCGTGCTGCTCAGCGTGCTTGCGGCGCCAACGTCCATCGTAGATCTCCCTGACAAGCGGTTGCTCCAGTTCATGGGAACCGGTTCCCGCTCGCCTACCCTAGGCAACAGAGATTAACAGAGGATTACCGCGCCGAGAATCCCTGATATTCCGGACCTTAAGGTCCGTTTCGCTTGGTGAACCCCTCGAAGTCAGGATTTGACACCCGACCGGGGGCAGACAAATCTGCGGCCGAAATTCCGACGGCCAGAGGATAAAACGGCCAGAGGATAAAAAGGGGGAAGACGTGAGGATCACCGCTATCCGTGCCTATCGCGTGGAGCTGCCGCTGCATGAGGGCACCTACCGCTGGTCCGGCGGCAATTTCGTCGCAGTCTTCGATTCGACCGTGGTCGAGGTCGCGACGGATGAGGGCATCACCGGCTACGGCGAGGTCTGCCCGCTGGGTCCGGCCTACCTGCCGGCCTATGCCGAGGGCGCCCGCGCCGGCATCCGCGAGATCGGGCCGAAGCTGCTCGGCCTCGACCCGCGCGATCTCGGTGTCCTGAACCGACGCATGGACGCGGCGCTGCGCGGGCACCCTTACGTCAAGTCGGCGATCGACGTCGCCTGCTGGGACATCCTCGGCAAGGCGGCGAACCTGCCGGTCGTGACCCTGCTGGGCGGCCGCTATGGCGAGGATTTCAAGCTCTACCGCGCCATCAGCCAGGAAGCGCCGGAGGCGATGGCGGCGCGAGTCGGTCAGTATCGTGGCGAGGGTTATTCCAAGTTCCAGCTCAAGGTCGGCGGCGATCCCGATGTCGATATCGAGCGCATCAGGGCGTGCGCCGCGCAGCTCCAGCGCGGCGACGTACTGATCGCCGACGCCAACACGGGCTGGCTGATGCACCAAGCGGCGCGCGTGGTCGACGCGGTCAAGGACGTCGACGTCTATATCGAGCAGCCCTGCATGTCATACGAGGAATGCCGCGCCATCCGAGAGCGCACGGCGCGGCCCTTCGTGCTCGACGAGGTGATCGATTCGCTCGGCGCCGTGCTCAAGGGCTACGAGGATCGCGCCATGGACGTGATCAACCTCAAGATATCCAAGGTCGGCGGCTTGACCCGTGCCCGCGAGATCCGCGACCTCTGCGTCTCGCTCGGCATCGCCATGACCATCGAGGACACCTGGGGCGGCGACATCGTCACCGCCGCCATCGCCCACCTCGCCCATTCGACGCCGCCGGAGTTCCTGTTCTCGGCGACCGACTTCAACTCCTACGTCACGGTCTCGCTCGCGGAAGGCGCCCCCCAACGCAAGCAAGGCCGCATGGCGGCACCGACCGCGCCGGGGCTGGGCACAAAACCAAGGATGGACGTGCTGGGCAAGCCGGCGCTGGAGGTCAAGTAGCAGCTCGGGGCCGAAGGAACCGCATCGCTCGCCCGTCGATCGCGGCGAGGCCGAGGCCGATCAGGGCCATGCCGAGGAGATGATGCGGGCTCAGGCGTTCGCCGAGGAAAGTGAGGCCGAGGAAGAGGGCGCTCACCGGGATCAGGAAGGTCACCAGCAGCAGGTTGGTGGCACCGGCGCGGGCCAGGATGCGGAAGAAGATCACGTAAGCGAGCGCGGTCGAGAGCAATGCGAGGCCGAGGATGGCGGCTATCGTCGGCGCGCCCGGCATGGGCAGCATCCAGGGTCGATCGATGACAAGCGTCACCGGCAGGATCAGCAGCGTGCTGCCGCTGAGCTGGCCCGCCGCCACGATGAGCGGCGGCCGGCCACGGAACCGGCGTCCGAACACGCCGGCGAAGGCATAGGACAGCGCCGCCGCCAGCACGGCGAGCTCCGCCATGAGGTGGTCGCCGAGCCCGCCGGCCACGTCGAGCCCGATCATCAGCGCGACGCCCAGGATGCCGAGCGCCACGCCGCAGAGCTTCGCCGGCGTCGCCTTCTCATCCGGCGTCAGCGTATGCGCGACCAGCACGGTGAAGAGCGGCGTCGTCGCGTTGAGGATCGCGGCGAGGCCGCTCGCGATCTCCTTCTGGCCCCAGAAGATCAGGCTGAAGGGGATCGCATTGTTGAGGAAACCCATGACGAGGAAGTCGCGCCATAGCCCGCCCTCCGCCGGCATGCGCCGTCCCGTCGCCAGCACCAGCAGATGCAGGGCGAGCGCTGCGGTGGCGACTCGGCCGAGTACGATCGTGAGCGGCGGCAGCTCCCGCACTGCGACCTTGGCGAAGAAGAACGATCCGCCCCACAGGATCGAGAGCACGATGAGCAGCCCCCAGTCGCTGCTGGACATGGCCGGTGTTCGGACTGACGGTGCGCGTTGCAACCTGATGCTCCCATCTATTGCAGACGGAGCATCGGTTGCAGGTTGGCACCGCGCTATCCGATTGTTGCGCCGTCCGGTGCGTCTGTGCCGGCGGCGCGATAGCCTTCGAGGAAGTTGCGTATGACGAAATCGATATGCGCATCGATTTCGGCTTGCGTCGGTGCGCGGGTCGGATTCAGCAGCACTTGCATATAGAGGTCGCCGCGCAATGCATGGATGAAGCTGAAGGCCGTGCGCTCGGGATCGGCCGCGCGGATCTGGCCGCGCACCATCATTCCTCGGATGAAATCGGCGAGCCAGTGGCCGCATCTACGCGGCCCGCTGCGATAGAACACGTCGCCGATCTCCGGCGACCGGCTCGCTTCGCCCACGACCAGCCGGAACATCGCCAGACGCTCCGGCCGCAGCACCATGCCGAGATAGTTCCGGGCGTAGGTGCGCAGGCTCTCTTCCGGCGATCCGTCCAGCGGGAGGCTGTTCACCAGGAGGGCCAACTCCTCGGCGCCTTCCTCGACGATCGCCGCGAGTAGGCCCTCCTTGTTGCCGAACAGCTGGTAGACCGTCGCCTTCGAGCCGCCGGCCAGCTCCACCACCGCGTCGATCGACGCATTGGCATAGCCGCGCTCGAGGAACACGCTGCGCGCTGCCTCGATCAGCGCCTTGCGCCGGTCCAGAGCCGGCTGGCGCGCGCGGGCTGGGCCTTCACCTTGTGCTGTTCGGATCGTTGCCGCTCTTGCCATCGCTTCCACTCCCAGGAATGTGGCAAAAATGTAACGTACGGGACGGTCTATTTCAATACTGGCGGATGGGGCAAATTCCCGTCCGGTGGGGCACCCAAACGCGGCATGGGAGAGAGAGTTTACCACTATATGTCAATCATATAGACTAAGTTCCCTTCCGCAGGCTGCCGTCTGTGACCAATATCACAAATCAGAATCTTGATCTTGCTTATCTCCAGCGCATGTACTGTACCGTACAGTTTGACCGGAAACCCTTTGAAGGGGACCAAGATGAAACGGACTTTGCGGCGGATCCTTCTCGGCAGTGCGGCGGCCATCGTGGTGGCGGGCGCCGCGGGTTTCGGCGCCTACTGGGTGAAGACGGGTCGCTATCTGCAGTCGACCGACGACGCCTATGTCCAGGCCGACTACACCACGATCGCCCCCAAGGTCTCGGGCTATATCCAGGACGTGCTGGTCGAGGACAACCAGCCGGTGAAGGCCGGTCAGGTGCTGGCGCGGATCGACGACCGCGACTTCAAGACCGCGCTCGCCCAGGCACGCGCAGACGTCGACAGCGCCAAGGCCGAGGTCTCGAATATCGAGGCCCAGCTCGAGGAGCAGCAGTCGGTGATCGCCCAGGCCGCGGCGGCGATCAAGTCCGACCAGGCCGGCGTCTCCTTCGCCCAGCAGGACTACACCCGCTATCACAGCCTGACCGCGACCCATGCCACTTCGGTGCAGGACGAGCAGCGCGCGCAGACCGTGCTGCAGCAGCAGAACGCCGCCTTGCAGCGCGACCAGGCCGGCCTGACCGCGGCCAGGCAGCGGGTCGATGTGCTGACCACGGCGAAGGCCAAGGCCGAGACCGAGGTCGAGCGCCTTGAGGCGGTCCGGAGCCAGGCCGAGCTCAATCTCGGCTACACCACGATCGCAGCGCCTATCGACGGCACCGTCGGCGCGCGCAGCCTGCGCGTCGGCCAGTATGTGCAGGCCGGCACCCAGCTGATGGCGGTCGTGCCGCTGAGCGCCGTTTACGTGGTCGCCAACTTCAAGGAGACCCAGCTCGCCGCCGTGAAGCGCGGCCAGCCGGTCGAGATCACGGTCGACGGCCTGCCGGGCGTCACCGTGACCGGCAAGGTCGACAGCCTGGCCCCCGCCAGCGGTCTCGAATTTGCGCTGCTGCCGCCCGACAACGCGACCGGCAACTTCACCAAGATCGTGCAGCGCATTCCGGTGAAGATCGCGCTCGAGGTGAGCCCGGAGCTCGTCGGCCGCCTGCGCCCGGGCATGTCGGCCGAGCCGGTGATCGACACCCGCGTCACCGCGGGCACGACCAAGCTCGCCAGCGAGTAACATTGGAACACCAGGCCGGGGGACAGAACATGTCGGCCGCTGAGCTCTTCGAAGGCAACGCCGCGCGCCGCGCGCCTAAGGGCGCGCTGGTGCCAAGCAGCAATCCATCGACCGCCGCGACAACAACGTCGGCGCCGGCCAATCAGAATCTGGCCGACCATGTCTCGCTGAAGACCTGGCTTGCGGTGATCGGCGCCAATCTCGGCGCCTTCCTGGCGGTCCTCAACATCCAGATCGTCAACTCGTCGCTCGCGGACATCCAGGGCGCGATCGGCGCCGGCATCGACGACGGCGGCTGGGTCTCGACCTCCTATCTCATCACCGAGATCATCGTCATCCCGCTCTCGGCCTGGCTGGCGCGGGTCTTCTCCATGCGCGTATACCTGCTGGTGAGCACGGCGCTCTTCCTTGTCTTTTCGGTCGCCTGCGCCTTCGCGCAGAACCTGGGCGAGATGATCGTGCTCAGGGCGTTCCAGGGTTTCAACGGCGGCGTGCTGATCCCGCTCGCCTTCACTATCATCGTCACCATGCTGCCGCGTTCGAAGCAGCCGGTCGGGCTTGCGCTCTTCGCGCTCTCGGCCACCTTCGCGCCGGCGATCGGTCCCACCATCGGCGGCTATTTGAACGAGAACTACGGCTGGCAGTTCATCTTCTATGTGAACCTCGTTCCCGGCATCATCATGATGGGCATGCTGTGGGCGTCGCTGCCGGTAGAGAAGATGCAGCTCGGCCTCTTGAAGCAGGGCGACTGGATCGGAATCGGCGCCATGGCAATTGGTCTTGGTGCGCTGCAGACCGTGCTCGAGGAAGGCAACAAGGACGACTGGTTCGGCTCGGATTTCATTCTCAATCTTTCGATCGTCGCCGCTGTGGCGCTCTCCGCTTTCATCGTGATCGAGCTCGTGGTGAAGCGTCCGCTCCTCAATCTGCGCCTGCTCCTGCGCCGCAACTTCGGCCTCGGCACGCTTTCCAACGTGCTGCTCGGGGCTGCGCTCTACGGGTCGTCCTTCATCCTGCCGCTCTATCTGTCGCAGACCCAGGGCTACAATGCCGAGCAGATCGGCGAGGTGCTCGCCTGGACCGGCCTGCCGCAGCTGGTGATGATTCCGCTGGTGCCGCGCCTCATGAAGGTCGTCGATCCCCGCGCGCTCCTGGTGGTCGGCTTCGCCCTCTTCGCGGCCAGCAACTTCCTGAACACGGGCCTGACACTCGACTACGCGGCGCCGCAGCTCCTGTGGCCCAACATCGTGCGCGCGATCGGCCAGGCCCTGCTGCTGGTCCCCTTGTCGGCCATGGCCACGGCCGGCATCGAGGTCGAGAACGCCGGCTCCGCCTCAGGCCTCTTCAACATGACCCGCAACCTCGGCGGCGCCATCGGCATCGCGCTGTTGCAGACGCTGCTGACCAAGCGCGAGCAGTTCCATTCCAACGTGCTGACCGGTTCGGTCTCGCTGTTCAGCGAGGCGACCCGCCAGCGGATCAGCGACTTGACGCACTATTTCCTGACCCATGGCGTCTCGGACGCGGGCTCCGCGCGGCACGAAGCGATCGTCGCCATCGGCCGCACGGTTCACCGCCAGGCAACCGTGCTGGGCTATAGCGACGTCTTCATGATCCTCGGCGCCGCACTGGTGATCGCCCTCTTCCTCGTGCTCCTGCTGAAGAAGCACGGCCACGTCAGCGGCGCCGGGGCGCACTGAGGTTCGCTAATCGAAGACGGTCGCCACCGGCACTGGAACGGCGATCTTCGATTTCAGCAACGCGACGAATCGATCGGCGCTCGATCCATCTTGGAACGACCTGCGCGGCACCGTTACAGCCGCCGTCCGGTCGACGAAGATCAGGATCAGCCCGGCATGGTCGTCTACCATGCGCATGGCGCCCCAGCCTAGCTTGTGCTGGCTGAAGACGGTCACAAGCTCGAGGCCCTGATCCGTGACCGTGATCGTGGCGGGTCGCAGAATCGATCCGCTCTCAAGCGGAATCCAGCGAAGAAACACGCTCGTCCTGCTCAGCCAGGCGTAGAATGCCCCATAGGCCACGAGGATCGCGAAGAAGCCCCATCCCGCGCTCGCCGAGACAGGCTGGACGGTCTTCAATCCGACCACGATGATGATGGGAGCCGCGGTCAGGCGGACGAAATTGACCAGCCTCACCAAATGCGGCTTGGCGTAGGG
>DATKMF010000066.1:0-4308 GCA_035542015.1 Candidatus Cybelea sp. | reverse complement strand
GATGGCAACGCTCTACACCGGCGGCGATTTCGCGCGCGATCTGGCGCTGGCCGGCGATGCCGCCTCGATCGATCTCGCCAAGGCGCTGCTGGCCAAGTTGTTCGGCGCCGACATCCTGAAGGATATCACGCGCAGCAAGGTAACCGGCTGGACCACCAATCCCTGCATCGGCGGCGCCTATTCGGTGCTGGTGCCGGGCGGCGGCGAGGCCCGCGCGGCGCTGGCGCGACCGCTCAACGACAAGCTGTTCTTCGCCGGCGAGGCGACCTCGGCCGATGCCTTCTCCACTTGCCACGGCGCCTGGCAGTCCGGCTTGGACGCGATGAAGCAGATCCTCGCGACCGCGCCGTTCGCGCGCTAATCCTTCCCCAGCCGCTCCAGCAGGCCGGAGAAGACCGGTCGGAAGCGGCGCAGCTCCTCGAGATGGGCGGCGGAAAGGCTGACAAGAAGCTTGCGGGATTTCGGCGTGAGGCTGAGGAAGACCCGGCGGCGGTCTTCGGGATCGGTGGCGCGCTTCACCAGTCCGAGCTCGACCAGCCGGTCCACCAGCTCGACGGTCGAGTGGTGCTTCAGCAGCATCCGCTCGGCAAGCTCGCCCACCGTGACGGTCTCCCGCTCCGGGTAGCCCTTGATCGAGAGCAGGGCCTGATGCTGCTGCGGCGTCAGGCCGACCTCCCGCGCCGCCTCCGCGCTGAACTCCAGGAACTTCCGCAGCGTGTAGCGGAACAAAGCGAGGGCGCGGTAGTCCTCCATGCTGGGCGTGGCTGCCTCGGCAGTGGCTTTGGCTCGGCGGCGCTCCGACATGGCTCCGATTCCCGCTCCGTTCCTCGATCGTCGAGCTCCCATTTGACTAGGTTGCGCCGCGTCATGCAACCGGGTCGGATCGGACCGGCGGAAATCGGCTCGGTCAAATATATCGTATTACGATATATTTGACCTTACTGCGGCGATCCAGGAGCCCGAGATGCATCAGCCACCTGACAACCTGCGCGACTTCAGCGCCGACCGGCGCCTGCTCCTTCTGGCCGCGATGGCGCTCGTGGTCGGCTCGGCCGGCGCCGGCGCCGCCTGGGCGCTGACCCGGCTGATCGCGATCTGCACCAACCTTGCCTATTACGGCCGGGTCTCCGCCACGCCGGTCTCGATCGCCGGCAATCACCTGGGCTGGTGGGCGGTGCTGGTGCCGATGGCGGGCTGCCTCATCATCGGCCTGATGGCGCGCTACGGTTCGGAGAAGATCCGGGGCCACGGCATCCCGGAGGCGATGGAGGCGATCCTGATCGGACGCTCGCGCATCCGGCCCAAGGTCGCCGTGCTGAAGCCCTTGTCCTCCGCGATCTCGATCGGCAGCGGCGGTCCGTTCGGCGCCGAGGGCCCGATCATCATGACCGGCGGCGCCATCGGCTCGCTGTTCGCGCAGCTGTTCCATCTCTCCAACGCCGAGCGCAAGACCCTGCTGGTCGCGGGCGCCGCCGCCGGCATGTCCGCCACCTTCGGCACGCCGATCGCCGCGATGCTGCTGGCGGTCGAGCTGCTGCTGTTCGAATGGAAGCCCAGGAGCTTCGTGCCGGTGGCGATCGCCGCCGCCGTCGCCGCGGCCTGGCGACCCTATCTGCTCGGCGTCGGCGTCCTCTTTCCGATGACCGAGAGTGCCGCTCTGCCGCCGCTCGGCCTCGCCCTGGCCGCGGGCCTCGGCATTCTTGCGGGTGCGGCCTCCGGCATCCTCACCGCCATGGTCTACGGAAGCGAGGATTTCTTCCAGCGCCTGCCGATCCATTGGATGTGGTGGCCGGTCTTCGGCGGGCTCGTGATCGGCCTCGGCGGGTTGATCGATCCGCGCGCGCTCGGCGTCGGCTATGACAACATCCAGGCGCTCTTGAACGGCGACATGACCGCCGCTTCCGCCTTCACCCTGATCGTGGTGAAGGCGGTGATCTGGTCGATCGCCTTGGGATCGGGCACCTCGGGTGGCGTGCTGGCCCCGCTGCTGATCATGGGCGGTGCGCTCGGCGCCATCTGCGGCACGATCATTCCGATGGGCGCCGATGGCACCAATGGGGACGGACTCTGGGCCCTGGTCGGCATGGCGGCGATGATGGGCGGCACCATGCGCTCGCCGCTGACCGCGATGATCTTCGCCCTCGAGCTCACCCACAACATCGGCGCCTTCCTGCCGCTCGCCATCGGCTGCACCATGGCGCACGGCACGACTGTGCTGCTGCTCAAGCGCTCGATCCTGACCGAGAAGGTGGCGCGGCGCGGGCACCATGTGCTCCGGGAATACATCGTCGATCCCTTCGAGATCATGCGCGTGGGCGAGGTCATGGCGAAGCCGGTCGACACGCTGCCGGCCACGATGCCGATCGGCGACGCCGTCGCCTTCTTCACCGGACCGGAGACACAGACCGGCGTTCACCGGCACAAGAGCTATCCGGTGGTCGATACGGAGAACCGCCTCGTCGCCATGGTCTCGCGTGCCGATGCGCTGCGCTGGACCATGGAAGGCTGGGACAGCGAGAAGACGCTGGGCGACCAGCTGGTCGGGCAGAACATGCTGATCGGCTATGAGGACGAGCTGGTCGGCAAGCTCGCCGACCGCATGGCCGAAGCCGATGTCGGCCGCGTCCCGATCCTGCGCCGCGGGATCACCGACGACGAGAGCACCGTGGTCGGCCTCGTCGCACGGCGCGACCTCCTGCGTGTCCGTGCCGAGGTGATCCGCCACGAGTATGAGCGCGAGCGGCTGATCCGGTTGAGCTCCACAGGTCTCGGCATGCGCGCGCGATAGGCAACGGAATCGCCGTGCCTGCGGATGGGGACGACCGCGGGCATCCATGGGCCTCAACCCCGAGACGTCCAAGGCACATGGGCCACCGCCCCGGTCACCCTGTCGGCCGGGGCGGTGGCGGCGATGTTCGGACATTGACGACCTGCGCCCAATCGAAGCCGCGTCAAGTGCATTAAGTCTCCGATCGGGAATGGCTAATCCTCACCCGAGGGGGTGAAAGCGAATCTTCATTCCGTATAGGTCCGGTATAAGTCCGGTCGAGGCTCGACGGCAGGATCGGTCGCTTTGGCGTCGCGTTGCCGACCGGGCTTACGCGCAGCAGCTCTTGGTCACGCTGCGTCGGATCGTGCTCGGTTACGCTTGC
This sequence comes from Candidatus Cybelea sp., assembly GCA_035542015.1. Taxonomy (GTDB): domain Bacteria; phylum Pseudomonadota; class Alphaproteobacteria; order Dongiales; family Dongiaceae; genus Dongia. Next base: position 1,156 of record DATKMF010000066.1, on the reverse strand, counting down.
TGCAAACAATAAGGACCGGCGGAGCTTTCGTCGCCGGTCCATCCTGGTGGATCAATGTATCTTATACCATCAAAGGTCGCGGCTGTCGAGATTGGCGACCGCGCACCTGAATCGGAGACCGTCCGCGATGATCAATCGACGGGACTGCATGCTTCTGGCGGGCACCGCGCTGACACTGCCGGCATTCGGCAGGCTGGCACCTGTCTTCGCGGCGGATGCCGACGAAGCGGCGAAGGTGCGCAAGGCGGTCGACGACGCGATGCGGCCGGTCATTGCGCAATACAAGCTGCCGGGGCTGGTCGTGGGCGTCACGATCGGCGGCAATCGGTACTTCGCCGAATATGGCCTCGCTTCGAGCACGCCGCGAATTCCGGCGACGCGCGACACGCTGTTCGAGCTCGGCTCGGTCAGCAAGACCTTCACCGCGACCGTGGCGGCTTATGCGGAAGTCGAAGGCAAGCTCAAGCTGGACGACAGGGTCGGCCAGCACATGCCCGAATTCAAAGACAGCCCGATCGGCGCCGTGCGTCTGCTGGACCTCGGCACGCATACCGCCGGCGGCTTCCCGCTGCAGATCCCCGCGGACGTGAAGACCGACGAGCAGCTCACGGCCTGGTATCGCGCCTGGAAGCCGAAATTCGCGCCCGGCACGATGCGCACCTATGCCAATCCAAGCATCGCGCTCCTCGGCAAGGTGACGGCGCGGGCGATGGGCGCTGACTTCGCGGCGCTGGCGGAGGGTATGCTGTTTCCGCAGCTCGAGCTGCAGCGGACCTATATCACCGTGCCTGCGGCGGAGATGGCCTCCTACGCCTGGGGCACCAATGCCGACGGCAAGCCCGTGCGCGTCGGCCCCAGCCCGATCGCGACCGAGGCCTATGGCGTCAAGACGAACGCGGTCGATATGCTGCGCTTCCTCGAGGGGAGCATGTCGCTTGCGCCGGCCCCCGATCAGATCGCCCGCGCCGTCGCCACGACGCATACCGGCTACTACCGCGCCGGCCCCTTCATCCAGGATCTGATCTGGGAGCAGTATCCCTGGCCGGCCAAGCTCGACGACATGATGCGTGGCAACTCCTCCAAGTCCCTCGCCACCATCCCCGCGACCGCGATCACGCCCCCGATGGCGCCGCGCGCCGACGTCATCCTCAACAAG
>DATKMF010000065.1:0-10754 GCA_035542015.1 Candidatus Cybelea sp. | reverse complement strand
GCCTGCCAGTATTTCCAGGGGAGCTTCGCGGTGCCGATCTCGTAGTCCATGCCGTCCCAGCCGTCTTCGCGGAAGGCGTAGAAGGCCCAGTGATAGTGCAGGCTGTCGATCGCGGCGATGACTTCGCCGAGATACTGCGTGCAGCCCACATTCTGGCGGAAGCAGCCGAATTCCGAGGCGACGACGCGGTTCTCCGGCACGTCGTTCAGCTTCTGCCAGGCGGCGACATGGGCGAGATAGCTGGAGATGGTGGCGGCATCCCAGGCGATCGACTTGCCGGCGAAGGGCACCGTGCCGGGATAGCGGTAGCGGCCCTTGTTCTTCGGCGCAGTGAAGGCATAGGGCTCGTACATGTGGAAGGCGTAGAGCACCTTGGCGTCGGACGCCTTTGCATCAGGTATCGGCTTCAGCGATGGAACGGCGTCGACCGCGGCATAGAGGCCGGCATCCAGCATGATCGGCGTGTCGTGATCGACGGCGCGGATGGCGGCGACCATCCTGGCGTAGAAATCGTTGAGGTCGGCGGGCGTTCCCTGCGCCTTGCGATACCAGCCGAGGAAGTCCCGTGCGCCGTCCTCGTCGAAACCTCCGGTCTTCTCCGGATGCGGTTCGTTGAGGATGTTGTAGGCGACCAGCGCCGGCTGGTCCTTCAATGCGGCGGCGAGATCGCGCCAGAAGGCGGCGGCCTGGTCCCACCAGGCCTTGTCCTGCCAGAGCCGGAGATCGTCCTTGTCGCCGTTCAGCTGGCGCCAGCGGTCGCCGGGCAGCGAGAGCATGGTCAGAACGATCTTGATGTGATGGCGATCCGCGGCCTCGAGCGCCGTTCTCAGGGTCGCGAGATCGGCCTCATCCAGGCCGGTGTAATGGTCGGCATTGCCGATCAGAAAATCGCGCGACTGCGATTTCCATTTGTCGGGGGCCAGGCGCACCCATTGGATGCCGGCCGCTTCCGCCGCGGCGAACTGCGCCTCGGTCTGCACCTGGTTCATCATGTTGGCGCCCTTCCGCTGGGTGTCCCAGAAGGCGAGCTTGGTGTTGTCGGCGAAGCTGGGGAGCGCCAGGCCGAGGAGAAGCAGTGCGATGATGAATCGCAATGCTACCCGCTCCGCCCTCTGCGCCGGAGCTCGGCGAAGGCGCGGGCGAGCTGGCAGAACTGCTCGATGTCGAGCTCCTCGGCGCGGGCGGTGTCGCGGATATTGGCGCGGTCGAGCAGCGCATTCACTTCGACCGGCAGGGTCTTAAGCGATTGGCGCAGCATCTTGCGGCGCTGGCCGAAGCCGGCCTCGGCGACCGCTTCCAGGTCGCGCGGGTCGGCCGGGAAGGCGGGCTCGGGGCGCGGGGTCAGCTGGACCACGGTCGAGGTGACCTTGGGCGGCGGGATGAAGGCCTTGGGCGGGATGTCGAACAGCTGCTTCACCGTGCAGCGCCATTGGGTGACGATCGAGAGCCGGCCGTAATCCTCGGTGCGCGGTTTCGCGGTCAGGCGGTCCGCCACCTCCTTCTGGAACATCAGCGTGAGCGAGGCGAAGCGGGTCGCCTGCTCCAGCCAGCGCAGCAGCAGCGGCGTCGCCACGTTGTAGGGCAGGTTGGCGACGACCTTGCGCGGCGCCTCGCCCAGGGCCCCCAGATCGACCTTGAGCGCATCGCCCTCGACCACCTCCAGCTTCCCCGGATAGGCGGCGGCGATCTCGCCGAGAGCCGGCAGTGCACGTGCGTCGCGCTCGACGGCGATCACCTTCCTCGCACCCTCGGACAGGAGGGCGCGGGTGAGGCCGCCGGGACCGGGGCCCACTTCAATGATCGTGCCCTCGTCGAGCTTGCCGGCAGCGCGCGCGATCTTCGCGGTCAAGTTGAGGTCGAACAGGAAGTTCTGGCCGAGCGATTTCTTCGGCTCGATCCCGTGGCGCCGCATCACCTCGCGCAACGGCGGCAGGCCGTCGCGCGCGAGGCCGACCGGAGCAACGGCAGGATTGATGTCGCTCATCACTTGCCTTCGCCTGGAGGTGCTAGAGCCGGATGTCGATATAGGCGGCGCGCCGGAGGTCGCTCAGGTAGCCGCGCGCCAGGGTCTCGAGCCGCGCGGCCGCCAAGCGATCGGCGATCGCCACGCGCGAGGCCTCGCCCGACGCGGCGCCACGATCGCACACCATGAAGACCGCGACGCCACCATTGCCGCGGATGGCCGGCGTCGCCGACCCGATCGGCTGGTTGATGGCGTAGTCGCGGATCTCGGGCGGCATGTCGGCGAGGGGGACGTTGCCGAGATCGGTGAACCTGGCGTTTGCGGCGTCATCTCCCAGGCGCTCGAATTCCTGGCAGCTGGAAGCCTTCTTCCCCCCGAAAGCATCGGCCTGGGCCTGAGTCGCCTTCACCTCCGCGTCGGAGGCATTCGGTGTCAGCGGCCAGAGCAGCCGGACCATATGCACCGTCCCCGGCGCAATCGACGTACTCTCCCCCGTCCGCTGCTCGATGACTTGGACGAGGAAATAGCCGCCGGTGCCGAGGATCGGGCCGAGCGTCTTTCCGATGAGCGAGGCACCGCCCTGCGTCAGCTCCTTCGCCACGGCCGCCGGCTCGACCTCGTCGATCCGCTTCCAGCCGAGGTCGCCGCCGTCGCTGGCGCTGGTGTCCTGCGAGAATTGCTGGGCGAGCGAAGCGAAATCCGCGCCGCCTTGCAACTGCTCGTAAAGCCGCTGGGCCGTCTGCTGCACCGTCGGCGCGTCCTTCGGCGTGTCGACCGCGAGAAAGATCCGGGCGAGATGGTACTCCGTCTGCCCCTGGGCCGATTTCGCGTTGGCCTGGGCCTCGTCGATTTCCGCGTCGCTGATGTGGATGTTCGAACGCAGCGAGCGTTGCACCAGCCGGTTCCAGGAGAGCTCGGCGCGGATCTGATCGGAGAGCGCGGTGACCATGATCCCGTTGCTGCTCAGCATCGCCTCGAAATCCTCGCGCGTCATGCCGTTGCGCTTGGCGAGCAGATCGATCCGGCCGTTGACTTCGCCGTCGCCGACCGTGACACCCTGCGCCTTCGACTCCTGAAGCTTCAGCCGGTCGTCGATCAGCGAGCGCATGACGGCGGGCAGCAGGCGCTGGCGCATCTCCGGCGTGTCCTCAAGCTTGGCCGAGACCATCGCCATGCGCAGGCGCTCGAATACGTCAAGCTGGGTGATCACGTCGTCATTGACGACCGCCGCGATCTTCAGCTCGTCCTGAGCGGCAGCCGGCCGCCACGCCGCGACCAGCACGATCACGCAGGCAACGGCGAGCCGGCGGCAGTCCGCCAACACGCGCCGCCAGTCGAGACCGCAATCCTTCATTCGTTCAGCGCTTCTCACGATCCTCTTCCGACCTCTCCGATCCACCCCCATAGTCCCCGCAACGCCCTCTTCTAGAACGAACCGCCGAAATTGCCCAGATTCTTGAAAGTGAAGGTGACAAACGCAGCGAACTTACCCGACGAGATATCGGTGTCGCCCTCGGCGTTGTATTGGGCGTAGAGGTTCACCCCGAAGCAATCGTCGTTGTAACCAAATCCGGCGTGCAGCCGGTTGAATCGGTCCTTGGTCAGGTCGTAGGTGCCGCCCAACGAGGTCGACCAGTAGTCGTAGAACTTGGTCGTGACCGTGGCCGCCAGCTGCTCACGCGTGTCGAAGGTCTGGTTGCCCGCAAGATGAACGTAGCTGAGCCCAAGCCGCAGCGCCTGCGGACCAGCGGAAAAGCTGATCTCCTGGTCGCGCATCTGATCTCTGTGCGTGTCGAAGCGGAACCGATAGGTGGCGTCGAACCAGTCCGCCGGCTCGATCGAGGCCCGGCCCACGATGTCGGTCAGCTGACGGTCAATGCCGCTGTTCGACGGCACGTTGTGGTCTGGAATGAATTGATAGCTCTGGCCGAGGAAGACGTCGGCCCGGCCACCGTGGTCGTTGTAGGCGCTCCATTCCAGGCCGTAGTTGACGCGGGAGCCGTCGTCCACCCGGTCGTAGCCGGAGAAGCGATCGGGGGCGAACACTTTCGAATCATCCCAATTGAAGCTTCGCGTGTCCTCGTTGGGGATCTTTCCCGTATTGCAGCACTGCGGCGACATCACCAGCTGCACGATCGGCTGCAGCGTCTGGGTGAAGCTCTTCCCCGGATGGACAAAGGGATAACGCCATTTGAAGCTGCCCTGGGGGAAGATACGACCGGCAGCGCCGGCGAAGGTGTTGGTCGAGGACGAGGGGTTGACGTTGTTGCTCCCGGGATCCGTCCGGTTGGTCACGTACAAATCGGCGGCGAGGCTCAGCTTCAGCTCGTAGACGTCGCCCCAGGGGCCGGTATAGGGCAGCGTCCAGCTCGGCAGCATCGCAAGCCGGAAGGAGTTGCGCCCCTGCTGGCGCATCAGGTTCATCACGTCCGCCCGCACGCCCCAGACGCCGCCGAGGGTCCCCGGCTCGCTGACGAAGTCGTAGTTGATCAGCGGCGCGATGATCGGCGCCGTCTCGTTCCTGAGGTCGTTGTCGGTGGTCTGCCAGCCGAAGCCGCGCGCCTCGAAATAGCTGCGGCCGAAGAAGCCCTCGGACCAGAGCGTGTCTTCCAGCCAGCGCCTGGAGCCGAAATGGTATTGCCGGAGGTATTCCTCGTCGCTGGTGTTCTTGAAATCGAAGCCCCAACGCCAATCCTGGCTGAGATCGAACAAGCCGCCGCCGGCGACATGGCCGCGAAAGGTGCGGTCGGAAACATCCTTGCTCGGCCAGGCCTCATAGGTGCCCGACCCCTCGAGCTGGAAGGCGCCGTTCGGCACGCGCTGCCGGTATTGCAGGTCGAGGAGGCCACCCGCCGGCGTAGGTTCGCCGAAGCCACGCGCGATCGGCGTGATGGTGACGTCCTTGTCGTCGCCGAGCGCCCAGAAATAGGGTTCGCGGGCCTGGACGCCGGAATGGCCGGAAGAGACCGAGAAGCTCGGGTTGAGCAGGCCGGACTTGCGCGTGACCCCGGCATCGGCATGCTGGAAATACGGCGTCCAGAACACCGGGACGCCCCACATCTCCATCCAGGCGTTGTGATAGGTGACGGTCTGCGCCACCTCGTCACGCACCACCTGGTCGGCCTTGATCTGCCAGACCGGCTGGCGCTTGGGATCGGTGCGGCACGGTAAGCAGGGCGTGTAGACCGCCTTGGTGAGGATCTCCTTGGTGCCGCCGACCCGGTGCGCGGAATAGGCGGCGAGCCGCGACTTGTCCCGCAGCAGCGCACGGAAACCTTGGACGACCCCATCCTTGAAATCGTCGGTGACGTCGACATAGCTGCCGAAAACGGTATCGCCGCCGGGCATCAGCAGCACCACGTTGCCGGAGGCGCTCATGGTGCGCGCGCGCTCGTTGTAGGTGACGACGTCAGCCATCAGGATGCGGTCGTCCTGCTCCATCTCGACATGACCGCGCGCCACGTAAACGCCGAGATCCTGATCGTAACCGGCCTCATCCGCGATCACGCCGACCGGGCTGTCGCTGGCGGCCCTGGCAAACCCCGGCAGGACGGCGAAGACGAGCGCGAGGGCGGTGGCGCCGAGCAGCGCCGCCACCCGTCGCCGTCCGGGCCCGAACCGAGCCTGGACCCTGCTTGCCGCACCCCTGGCCGCGCTGGGAATCGACGCCGATCCGCTTGAAGGCCTGAGCCGCCCCAAACCGCCACCCTGAAAGACCGAGATCTTTGTATTGCAGTCGGCGGCCCCTCGGCTCCCCCCGATGCTCCGGCGGCCCATGGGGCCGGAATCCGGCCGCGCTCATTGGCCGGTAAACTAGCATGTTGCGGTCATTCGTCCACTGATTTCATGGACTTGCGAGACATGGCCCGCGCCGCCTGCGGTCTGGCGGGGAGGCGGACGCTATGCTAACTCTTGACCAGAAGTCGCAGAGCAAGGTCGGCACCACCGGCCGCAATCGCCGAGGAAAGCATGAAAATCGCATTCGCCAAGCCGGAACTGCCGGAGAGCGGCAGCGTGGCCGTCGCCGCCATGGATGGGCGCAAGCTCGGGCTGCACGCGGCGCAGATCGAAAAGCTGACCAAGGGCGCGCTCAGCCGCGCGGTCGGCGCCAGCCGGTTCAAGGGCGGCACCGAGGATCACCTGGCGCTGATGGCGCCTGCGGGCGTCGCGGCGCATCGCGTGTTGCTGTTCGGCCTCGGCCAGGCTGCCAAACTCGATGCCTTGGCCGCGCAGGCGATCGGCGGCCGGCTGGTCGCGGCCCTGAACGGCGCCGGCGAGAAGGAGGCGGCGATCCTGGTGGAAGCGATCCCCGGCGCGCCGTTGAGCGAGGTTGAGCTGGCGGCGAACATCGCTTTCGGGGCGCAGCTCCGCGCCTACCGTTTCGACAAGTACAAGACCAAGGAGAAGCCGGAGCATAAGCCGACGCTGAAGCGCATCACCATCGGCGTCAGCGAGCCCACCGCGGCAAAGCGCGCCTATGATCCCCTGGAGAAGATCGGCGAAGGCGTCAGCTTCGCCCGCGATCTCGTGTCCGAGCCCGCCAACGTGATCTATCCGGAGACCCTGGCCGCCCAGGCCGAGACCCTGAAGTCGCTGGGCCTCGAGGTGAAGGTGCTGGGCGAGGCCGAGATGAAGAAGCTCGGCATGGGGGCACTCCTGGGGGTCGGGCAGGGCAGCGAGCGGGAGTCGAAGCTCGTGGTCATGCGCTGGCAAGGCGCCGACGACGCCAAGGCGAAGCCGGTCGCCTTCGTCGGCAAGGGCGTCACCTTCGACACCGGCGGCATCTCGATCAAGCCCGCCGCCGGGATGGAGGACATGAAATGGGACATGGCCGGCTCCGGCGTCGTCATCGGCCTGATGCGCGCGCTGGCGGCGCGCAAGGCCAAGGTCAATGCGGTCGGCGTCGTCGGCCTGGTGGAGAACATGCCTTCCGGCACGGCGCAGCGCCCGGGCGATATCGTGACCTCGATGTCGGGCCAGACCATCGAGGTGCTGAACACCGACGCGGAAGGCCGCCTCGTGCTGGCCGACGCGCTCTGGTACACGCAGGAGAACTTCAAGCCGGCCGCGGTGGTCGATCTCGCCACCCTGACCGGCGCCATCATGGTGGCGCTCGGGCAGCATCATGCGGGTCTCTTCTCCAACGACGACACGCTGGCCGACCGCCTGACGGCCGCCGGCAAGGCAACGGGCGAGCTGCTCTGGCGCATGCCGCTCGGCCCCGCCTATGACAAGCTCATCGACTCGCCCGCCGCCGACATGAAGAACATCGGCGGGCGCTACGGCGGCAGCATCACCGCAGCGCAATTCATCCAGCGCTTCATCCAGAAGGGCGTGCCCTGGGCGCATCTCGACATCGCCGGCATGGCCTGGGCGGAGAAGGACGCGCCGACCGTGCCGAAGGGCGCCACGGCCTTCGGCGTGCGCCTGCTCGATCGCCTGGTGGCCGACCACTACGAAGACAAGTGACCGGCACGGGAACTGGCAGGCGTGAAAACCGACAGGCACGAGAACTGACAGGGCATTGCCGGAGCGCGCCGTGACCGAGGTGCGGTTCTACCACTTGCAACGCGCGCGCCTGGAAGACGTCTTGCCGGTGATGCTGGAGCGTTGCTATCAGCGGCAGGAGCGCGCGCTGGTGCTGGCCGGCTCGGCCGAGCGGGCCGAGGCCCTGGCGGCGCTGCTCTGGACCTACCGCCCAGACAGCTTCCTTCCCCATGGCACGGCGCGGGACGGCGATCCGGCCCGGCAGCCGATCTTCCTCGCCGGACCCGACGAGGGGGCGAATCCCAACGCCGCCTCTGTGCTGATCCTGAGCGATGGCGCACGGCATGGCGCGATCGAGGGATTCCGGCTGGTTTGCGAGCTGTTCGACGGCCATGACGAGTCCGCCGTGGCGGCGGCCCGCGCCCAGTGGAAGGGCTGCCGCGAGGCCGGCCACACCGTCGTCTATTTCCAGCAGGACGATGGCGGGAAGTGGCAGGAAACGGCGCGAGCCTGAACGCCAGACCTGCCGCCCGGCACACACCAGGGTGCAGGATTTCTCCATTTCCCTTTGAATTTCAAGCCGCTAACTGGACTTTGCCAGCTCGCGTCGCTAAATTAAGGCAGTTTCCGGGTTCGGCTTTGGCAACAGCAGATATCGAGCCATGATCGGCCAGATTACCCAGGACCTTCGGCGCTTCCGGCGCTGCCGCAAGGGCACAGCCGCGATCGAATTCGCGCTTCTGCTGCCCGTGCTCATGATGTTCACCTTCGGCATCCTGGAAATCAGCCTCTGCATGGCGAGCAATGTGACGCTGGAAGGCGGGCTCAAGCAGGCGTCGCGCTACGGCATCACCTCCCAGGATCCGGGTACGCTCGATGCGGCGACGCTCGCCCAGGTGCCCACCGCGTTCAGGAGCTCGGATACGCGCACCCAGGAGATCATGGCGATCCTCAACCAGCACACGCTCGACCTGATCGATCTCAACAGCGCCACCATCAGCACCCAGGTGTTCGACAGCTTCAGCGCCGCCAAGAACGGCGAGCCCTATACCGATACCAATCTCAACGGGCAGTACGACGCCGGCGAATCCTTCTCCGACACCAACTGCAATGGCGTCCACGACGGGCCGGGCGCCTCCGGGACCGGCGTGGGCGCCGCGGGCAACATCGTGGTCTACACCGTCAACTACAACTGGGAGATCATGACCCCGATCGTCGGCAAGTTCCTCGGCCGGCCGGATCCCCAACACACCGGCCGCTACATGATCCCGATGAGCGCCAGCGTGGTCGTGAAGAACGAGCCCAGCCTCTCCGGCAGCACCTTCTGCTCGTGATGATGCCCCGCAACGTCCTCACCCGCCTTCGCACTCTCCTGCGACCCGAACGGTCGCGCCGATTCGGATCCGACGGTCGCGGCGTCGCGGCGGTCGAGTTCGCGCTGATCCTACCCATCCTGGTGTTGCTGCTGATCGGCTGCTTCGAGGTGCCGCGCTTCGTCACGATCTACCAGCGGATCGCGCGCACCAGCGCCGGCGTCGCCGATCTCGTCGCGCAGGCCGACGAGCCGATGACGAAGGACAACATGACCGACATCTTCAGCGCCGGCCTGATCATGATGCAGCCCTATGACGCCAAGAAGGACGGCGTCATCATCGTGAGCTCGGTCAACAATCCCGCGGGCAAGGGCGTGAAAGTGACCTGGCAGGAACGCTGCGGGAAGCTCGCCGCCACGAGCGTCGTGGGCAACGCGGGCTCGACGCCGCTGGGAAGCTTCCCGGTTGCGATCAATCCCGGCAGCGACGAAGAGGTCATCGCGGCCGAGGTCTTTTTCACCTACAAGCCGGTCTTCAGCAACATCATCTACAAGGGATCGACGCTCTCCCTCGTCTCCTACACGCGGCCGCGCAATCAGAACCTGATGACCGACCCGGGCGCGCCGGACTGCACGACCCAGCAATAGGGTCGATACCGGCACGGCGGCACCCGCGCCTTTCCATCACGGCATAGCGAAGACCCCACCCGACCGATATGCCGGATGGGGTCCCGAGTGTGGCGGACGTGTCGCTACTGGACGATGCGCAGGGCCGAGAGGCTGGCGCCGATCTGGGTGAATGCGTCCTTCAAGGCCTGCTCGTTGCTGGCCTGGAAGAAGTAGGGCGTGTTCGGCTGGGTGGCGACCTGGGACAAGAGCGACGTCAAGTCGGCCTCGCCCGCCTGCTGGTACTGGATCACGTAGAGCTTGATCGGACCTTGGCCCGGACCCTTGTTGGGGTCGCAGCCCTTGATCTTGATCGCCACCGCCAGCAGCCGGTTGCCGAGGTTGTTGTCCACCGACTGGGTCGAGGTGCTGCAGTCGGAGTTGTAGATGGTCATGTTCATCTTGCCGAAGCTGGTCGCCGAGGACGATTGGTCGCCCTCGCCGAACCAACCGTGATAGGCATCGCCGTCGCCGCCAGGGCTCTGGCCGTCGGTCATCAGCACGATCGCCTGGGCGCGCTGGAACGGCGGGTTGACCACCGCTTCGTTGAAGGGATCGCCCGGCATCAGCACCTCCCAGGCCCAGAACAGGCCCTGGGCCGCGTTCGTGGTGCCCGCCGCCGAGAGATGGTTGATCATGTTCTTGACGTCGTCGGTGTTGGAATGCAGCGGCAGGATGCCGACGCTGGGGCAATCGGTGCAGCCGTCGTTGTGATATTGGCTGTGTGGGAGCTGATACCACCAGGTAGCGCTCGGCGGGCTGCCGTGGTTCCAGTTCTGGGTGGACTCGTTGCAGTTCCCGCCCTCGTCATTGGTCTTGCTCACCGGCTGCCAGCCGAGCCACTGCTTGCCGTTGACGGTCACCGAGCCGAGGGTGAGATCGGCGTCGTCGTCATAGTTGGTGTTGGCGTTGTAGCGGGCGAAGACGCAGCCTGACCAGCCGCCGGGCACCCGGGTGCCGGAGCCCGGGTTGTAGAGCAGCGGCACCTCGCTGTTGCTCGACGTGTAGATGTTCTGCGTGCCGGCGTAGCGGCCCATCGGATCGGTGAAGGTGGTCGCGGTCTTGGTGACGGTGCCGTTGCCGGACGGGGTGCTCTGGCTGGCGGTGTTCCAGGTCTTCACATTGACCTTCGAGTTCCAGGGCACGACGCCGATGTTGAGCAGGCTGTAATTGGTGCCGTTCACGGTCACGATCTGCTGCTGCAAGCCGCTGGTGAAGGGCAGCGCCAGGGTGTCGACCAGGTCCTTGGCGTTCGAGATCTGCTGCTGGATCTTGGTGGTCGAGGATCCGGAGATGGTGTCGCTCATCGAGCCCGAATTGTCGAAC
>DATKMF010000064.1:0-14778 GCA_035542015.1 Candidatus Cybelea sp. | reverse complement strand
AAGCCGATCTCGTATTCGCGCTGATAGAGCTCGATCGCCTTGTCATGCACATAGGCGTTGTCGGCAAAATCGGTGAAGCGGCGATGGTCGAAGCCCCAGAGATCCCATTCCGGCTGGCCGTAGACGATCCACTCGGCCATGGTCTTGCCGGCGCCGCCGGCCTGGCTGATGCCGAACGAGAAGGTGTTGCAGTTGTAGAAATTGCGGAGCCCATGTTGCGGGCCGATATAAGGATTGCCGTCCGGCGAATACGGGATCGGTCCGTTGATCACCTTCTGGATGCCGACCTGGCCCAGGATCGGCACGCGGCCGATCGCCGCCTCGATGTATTTCTCCAGCCGGTCGAGATCGTCGGGATAGAGTTGGAAGGAGAACTCGTCCGGGATGCCATCGAGCCAGGTCGCCTTGCAATCCCACTCATAGGGGCCAAGCAGCAGGCCTTCGCGCTCCTGGCGGAGATAGTAGCTGACATCGGGATCGCGCAGCAGCGGCAGCTTCTTCTTCAGGTGGCCCAGTTCCGGGATCTGCTCGGTCACCAGATACTGGTGCTGCATGGCGACGGTCGGGAGATACTGGCCGACCATGGCCGCGACCTCGCCGGCGCGATAGCCCGCGGCATTGACCACGATCTCCGCGGTCACGATCCCGTTCTTGGTGTCGAGCTCCCATTCGCCGTTCGGCTTCTGCTTGATCGCGCGCACCGGATTGAAGCGCTGCACCCGCGCACCCTTGTCCTTGGCGCCTTTCGCAAATGCTTGCGTCAGCTGCGAGGGATCGATGTCGCCGTCGAAGGGATCCCAGAGCCCGCCGAGGATGTCGTCCAATTCGATGAAGGGGTAGCGGTCCTTGATCTCGTTGGGGCCGATCACGTCGAACTCGATGCCCTGCGCCCGCGCCATCGAGCGCACATGGCCGTATTCCTCCATCCGCTCCTTGCGATGCGCGAGGCGGATCGAGCCGGTGACGTGATAGTTGATCGGGTAGTCGACCTCCTGCCCCAGCTTCGCGTAGAGCTTCGAAGTGTAGCGCTGGTATTTGATCACGTTCCAGGAGGTGGAGAAGTTCGGCACGTTGCCCGCGGCATGCCAGGTCGAGCCCGAGGCGAGCTCATCGCGGTCGATCAGCAGGCAGTCGGTCCAGCCGAGCTGCGCCAGGTGATAGAGCACGCTGGTGCCCACGGCCCCGCCCCCGATGATCACGACCCGTGCATGGTCTGGCATAGGACTCACCGTTCTCTCTTCTTCGGAGTGGAGCTTCACTGAGCGTTACGCCGGCCGCATGGCCTCTCTGGGCAACCGCACCGGCAGCTTGGCGCGGATCGCGTCGTCCACTTCGTCGGAAACATGCCGCGGATAGTGCCGCGCCAGGATCGACTTGGTGTTCTTGATCGCGCGGTCGAGGATGGTCGGCCGCCCCTGCTCAACCCAATCCTTCGGATTGGAGCGGTCGCCGATCGACGGGTAGACGTATTCCGACTGCATCCGCGCCAGGGTCTGGTCGGAACCCAGGAAGTGTCCCGGCCCATTGAGGCAGGTCTCGCGGATCGTCTCCAGAGAGAGCGAATCCTCCGTGACTTCGATGCCTTTGATGGTGCGCTGCGCCGCGCCGATGATGTCGTTGTCGATCAGCAGGCTTTCCAGGGAGAAGCCCAGCAGGCTCGCCTGCATGCCCGCCGACTCGTAGATCAGGTTGGCCCCGGCATTGCCGACCAGCGCGTGGTTGTAGGCCTTCTCGTAGCCGGATTGCGCGTCCGGCATCTTCGCGTCGGTCATGCCCGAGGCGGTGCCGCCGGTGAGATTGTAGAACTGCGCCAGCTGCGCCGAAGCCGCCGAGAGCAGCGCCTGTTCCGGCGAGCCGCCCGACATCGCGCCGGTCCTGAGGTCGGAGACGAAGCACCAAGTGCCGAAGATCGCGGGATGGCCTGGCTTGATCGAGTTCACATAGACCAGGCCTGCAAGGCACTCCGCCACTTCCTGGGCGATCGCGCCCGCCAGCGCCGCCGGCGCGGTGGCGCCGGCCTGGCCCGCCGAAAGCAGCAGCACCGGCATGCCGCCCTGCACCGCGAGTTCGAGGCAGCCGCAGGCGTCTTGTGCAAACTTCAGCGGCGGCACCACGAAGCAGTTCGACTGGCTGACGAAGGGGCGTGCCCGCCACTTGTCCTCGCCGCCGGCGATCAGATGCAGCATCTCGAGGGATTTCTGCAGATGGTCGCGATGCACCCAGCTCGAGCCCACATGCTTGGTGGTGCCCATGACGCTGGCGTAGCAGGTGTTGAAATCCATCTCGAGCGGGTCGGGGAGCTCGCGGCAGACCACCGAGCGCTGGAAGAAGTGGATGTGATCCAGCGTATCGACCATGCGCGCGATGTCGTAGAGATCCTTGGTCGTGGACTCGCGATACTCGCCCGTGACCGGATCGACCATGTGCACGGCGGCACCCGCAGTGCCGAAATAGACCCGCTTGCCCCAGGGCTCCATGTCGTGGCGAGGGTCCTGGCCATGCAGGGTGAAGTTGCGCGCGCAGATCGCCAGGGTGTCCTCGACCAGTGAGCGCGGGAAGATCAGCCGGCCCTTGTCGGTCAGCTTGGCGCCCGCCTTGGTCATGTATTCGATGCCGGTCGGGATCGCGTCGGCGAGGCCGATCTGCTCCAGGATGTCGAGGGCCGTCGAATGGATCTTCAGGATGTCGCCGTCGGAAAGCGGCTTGTAGCGGCCGCCCTCCATGCCGGCCCTGACCGGCCGCTCGTTCTGCGGCAAGGGCGCCGCGCGCAGCGCGCGCCGGGCCTCGCGGCCGCCGCGTCTGGCGCCGGTCTCCGGCTTGGGTGCTTCGGATTGAACTGCGCTCATGAGGGCGCTCCTGACAGTCACTTGATTTTCAGCGATTTTCCCGGTTTCTAGCGGCCAGACAAGCGAGGCTTTTTCATCGACCCATGAAACGATTTCATGTTAGATCGTCCCATGGCCAAACGCAGTCTCCCCTCGCTCACGGCGCTCCGCAGCTTCGAGGCGGCGGCGCGCCATCACAGCTTCCGCCGGGCCGCCGAGGAGCTCGGCATCACCCAGTCGGCGATCAGCCACCAGGTTGCGGCCCTCGAAGACGCGCTGAAGGTCGCGCTCTTCCGCCGGGTCTCGCGCGGCATCGAGCTGACCGATGCCGGCGCGCAGTTCTATCCCTATCTCCGCGACGGCTTCGACCGCATCGCCCAGGGCGCGGCGCTGGTGAGCCGCGCCGAATTGGGCGGCGACTTGACGGTGCAGGTCTACATCACCGTCGCCGTGCGCTGGCTGATCCCGCGCCTGCATCTCTTCCAGGCGCGGCATCCCGATATCCTGGTCCGCTTCCACACCCGCGATTTCCACTGGGAGTTCGATCCCGCCTTCGCCGATATCGGGATGATCTCGACGGCCAAGCCCGACAATCCCGATCTCGCCTACACGCACCTCTTCGATGCGCGCCTCATTCCCGTCTGCACGCCGGGCATCGCGCAAGGCGGGCTTGGCATCCGCCAGCCGGCGGACCTGGTCAATCACGCCCTGCTGCAGGTCTATACCGCTCTCGAGGATTGGCATCATTGGCTCGATGCTGCCGGCGTGCCGCAGCTGAAGGGCCGCTCGGCCGCCAAGTATGACACCTATCTGCTCGCCATCGAGGCGGCAATCGACGGACAAGGCATCGCCCTCGTGCCGCACTTCCTCGCGGCACCCGACGTCAAGAGCGGCCGCCTGGTACAGCCCTTCGCGATCGACGTGATGCAGCCGGCCCGCTGGTATCTCGCTTGCTTGAAGGAGCGCGCCCAGGAGCCACGCATCCGGCGGTTCCGTGAATGGCTGGTGGACCTCGTCGCGGAGGACCCAGTGATCGCGGGCTCTGCTCCATCGTCATTGCCGGGCTTGACCCGGCAATCCGGTGCCGCGTACGCAGAGATGCGCGGGTCGAGCCCGCGCATGGCGGAGGAAAAGACATGACCATCGGTGTCGGCGGCAAGAGTTTCGACGAGGCATTGGCTTCGCTGCCCGACATGTCGGCGGGCGCCGCCCCGATCGGCGATACCGAATATCGCGCGCGGATTGCGACGGCGCAGGCCTTCATGCGCGCGACGGGCGTGGACGCGGTCTTTCTCAACGCCGGAAGCAACCTGCTCTATTTCACCGGCGTCCATTGGCATCCGAGCGAGCGGATGGTAGGCGCCGTGCTGCCGGCGACGGGCCGGATCGAATACATCGCGCCCAGATTCGAGGAAGGCACGCTTCGGGACTATTGGGCCGTCGAAGGCGCGGTGAATTGCTGGGAGGAGCATGAGAGCCCGACCCGGCTCTTCATCGACATGCTCGACCGGATGTGCCCCCCGGGCGGCACGGCCAAGGTCGGGCTCGACGAGAGCACGCCGTACTTCCTGACCGACAAGATCCAGCGGCTCGGCAATCGCTTCGCCTTCGTCGATGCGAAAGCGGTGACCGCGCATTGCCGCATGCGGAAATCGCCGGCGGAGATCGCACTGATGCAGCGGGCCAAGGACATGACGCTGAAGGTGCAGCAGGCCGCAGCCTCGATCCTCAAAGAAGGCATCACCACCACCGAGGTGGCGGATTTCATCGGGCGCGCGCACCGCAAGGTCGGCGGGTCGGGCACGCTCTTCTGCATCGTGCTGTTCGGTCCGGCGACGGCCTTTCCCCACGGGGTCCGCGAGCCGCAGACCCTGAAGCAGAACGACATGGTGCTGATCGACACCGGCACCAAGGTCTTCGACTATTTCTCCGACATCACCCGCAGCTACGTGTTCGGCGATCCGGACGCGCGCCAGCGCAAGTTCTGGGACCTGGAGAAAGCGGCCCAGGCGGCGGCCTTCGCCGCGGCCAGGCTCGGCGCCTCCTGCCGCGAGCCGGATCGCGCCGCGCGCCGCGTGCTGCAAGCGGGCGGACTCGGCCCCGATTACCGGCTCCCCGGCCTGCCGCACCGCACGGGCCACGGCATCGGCCTCGACGTGCATGAATGGCCGTATCTGGTGGAGAGCGATGAGACGCCGCTCGACGTCGGCATGTGTTTCAGCAACGAGCCGATGATCTGCATCCCCGGCGAGTTCGGCATCCGCCACGAGGATCACTTCTACATGACCGAGCAAGGCGCGCGCTGGTTCACCCAGCCGGCGCATTCGATCGACGATCCGTTCGGCTTGCGCGGCTAGAGCTCCGGCATCGTCGCGCGCACCAACCTTCGGTTGGCGGCCATCGCGATCTCCAGCGTCAGCGTGCGGCGGCGGTTGCCGTTGAGCTTGCCTTGCGGCGCCGGGCGCAGGATCTCGCCGCCATGGGCATCGGCGACGATCAGGCCGCAATCGGCGGGAAGGATCGCCCGCGGGAAATCGGGCTCGACCGCGAAGAAGAAGCGGTCGCAGAACTCGAGATAGTCGGGCCATTTGCGATCCGCCTGGAAATCGGCGCGGCCGGATTTCACCTCGACGATCACGATCTCCCCCGAAGCATGGAGCGCGATCACATCGGCGCGCCGGCGGGCGCGCAGCGGGAACTCCTGCAGCGATGCGAAGCCCAATCCGTCCAGCAACCGGATGACGCCGCGGCAGATGCGCATCGCCGCCAATGGCAGTTGCGGTGCCGGATCGATACCGAGCGAGGATTCGAGGGACGATTGCATCGATGGGGGCTGCATCGCCCGAGTCTTCCCCGTCGGGCCGCCGCTTGTCCAGCAGACTCGCCGCCGGTCGAGCTTGTCCGCCGCGCTCCGGCACAGTATGACGGCCGGCATGCTTCCGGGGATCAAACCCAAGAGCGTGACCGATGCACCGCGGCGTGGCCTGATCCGGCGGTTGTTCCGCATCGTCGGGCGGCTGATCGCCCTCTTCCTCACCGTCTCGATCGTGTGGGTGGCGCTCTACACCGTTCTTCCCGTGCCGGTGACGCCGCTGATGCTGGTCCGGCTGGTCGAAGGCTACGGCTTTGCCAAGACCTGGGTGCCCTATGAGCGGATCTCGCCCAATCTCGCCCGCGCCGCCATCGCCTCGGAGGATTCCGGCTTCTGTGCCCATTATGGCTTCGAGTGGGAGGCGATCGAGAATGCCTGGCACCGGAACCAGCGCTCCACCCGCATCCGCGGCGGCAGCACGATCAGCAATCAGGCGGCGAAGAACGCCTTCCTCTGGCCCGACCGTACTTATTTCCGGAAGGCGCTGGAATACTACTTCACCGGCTTGATCGAGCTCGCCTGGGGCAAGAAGCGGATCCTCGAAGTCTATCTGAACGTGGTCGAGTTCGGTCCGGGGGTCTATGGCGCGGAGGCCGCCGCCCAGACCTATTTCCACAAGCCGGCGAGCGCGCTCAACCGGCGCGAGGCAGCCCTGCTGGTGACCGTCCTGCCCTCGCCGCTCAAATGGTCGGCGCAGCGGCCGGGGCCCTACGTGCAGTCGCGGACCTCGATCATCATGGCGCGGATGATGGACGTGCCGGACCCGACCGGCGACCCTTGCGGCCGGGCGCCGCGATCGTAAACCGCTGGAATTTATATAAAATTTGATCGACCCGGCTGCAGGTCGCGGGCCAATAAACCAAATCTTCAAGGATTTGTCGGCAGGTTGTCAGCCTTGGACTAACCTTTTCGAGGCCGCGTTGGCCGAGGCCGCCACGCCACCAGTCACTGAACGACATCGCCCGGCGCATCGCCTGCTGCCGGCGACGGCGCGGCGCGCCCTGCTCGCGGCGATCGCTGCCGGCGCGATCCTGCTGGCTGCGGCGCTGGCGACGCGGCTCGGTGCCGCGCTCGTCGTTGTGGCACCGCTGGCGGCGCTGATGATCGCCGCGGTGGGCGCACTCGCCTTCAGCCGCTCCTCGCGCCTGCTCTTCGCCTTCGCCGGCGAGCCGCAATCGGAGGCGGAGCTCCGGCGGCAGGCGACCATGCTGCGCCAGGCGCATCGCATCGCCAAGCTCTGCTATTGGCAATGGCGCTCGTTCGGCGGGCGGCACCAGGAGGAGTCCGACGGCGAGTACACCTATACCGACGACACCGAGGAGCTGTTCGGCCGCAGCGCCCAGGCCTTGGCCGCCGCCGGCGGCGATTACTGGGAGCTCTGCGTGCATCCCGAAGACCGAGAGATCGCCCGCAAGCGCTTCCTCGGCTTCGTCCGCGACATGAGTCCGGACCACGTGCAGGAATACCGCGTCATCCATCCCACGCTCGGCGTGCGCTACATCCGGGAATGCGGCGAGAAGTCCTTCGCGGCGGACGGCCGGCTGCTCGGCCTCGCCGGCACGCTGCAGGATGTGACCGATGCGCGCCTCGCCGAGCAGGCGCTGAAGGAGAGCGAGGCCAAGCTCCGCCACGGCTTCCGCATGGCCAAGCTCGGCCATTGGAGCTTCGAGCCCAACCGCCCGCGGCTGGGCGGTGGCACCGGCGTCTACACCTATTCCGACGAGGTGGCGGAGATCTACGGCGTCTCCGGCGAGGCGATCGCCGCGACCGGCGACAAGTTCTATGAGACCTTCATTCATCCCGACGACCGGGACGAGCTGCTCGCCTTGAACGTGAACTTCCTCGCCGACGAGCGCGCCTCCTACACCCACGAATACCGCTTCATCCGCCCGGACCGACATGTCGCCTATATCCGGGAGAGCGCCGAGAAGATTCGCGATGGGGCGGGACGCGTCACCCAGATCGTCGGCACCGTCCAGGACGTCACCGACCAGCGGCTTGCCGACATCGCGCTTCGCGAAAGCGAGACCAAGCTGAAACAGGGCTTCCGCATCGCCCGCATGGGGCACTGGTCGTTCGACGCCGCCAACGCGGCCGGTGATGTGACGGCGATCCAACATTCCTGGTCTGACGAAGCGGCGGAGATCTTCGGCGTGCCGGTCCGGGATCTCGACCTGTCGGGCAGCGCTTTCTACGAACGCTATGTCCATCCCGACGACCGCGAGGAGCTGAAGAGAGTCGACCGCGAGTTCCTCGCCGGCACGGAGCTCGGCTATACCCACGAATATCGCATCCTCCGCCCGGACGGCGGCATGCGCTACGTCCTGGAGACGGCGGAGAAACGCTGCGACCGTTCCGGCCGGGTCATCCAGGTCAACGGCATCGTGCAGGACGTGACCGGCCTCCGGCGCTCTGCGCTCGCCATGCGCCGGGTCGAGCGCCAGCTGCGCCGTGCCTATCGCCTGGCGAAGCTCGGTTATTGGTATTGGGAGGCCGGCGAGCGCCAGGGCGAGCCGGAGACGGTGAGCCAGGTGTCCGACGAGGCGCTGGAGATCATCGGCGCCGACCGCGACACCGTGAACTGGGACGATTCGCAGGCCTTCTGCAACCGCTTCGTCCATCCCGACGATCGCGCGGTCGTCGCCAAGGCGTTCGACGAGTTCGACAGCGGCGCGATCGACAACTACACGCTCTCCTATCGGCTCCTGCGCCCGAGCGGCGAGGTGCGGCATGTGCGCTCGGTTTCCGAGCGCGTGCGCGACGAGCACGGGCGGCCGCTCTACGGCATCGGCATCATCCAGGACTTCACCGAGATGAAGACCGCCGAGGCGCTGCTGCAGCGCTCGGAATATCAGCTGCGGCGCGCCCAGCGCGTCGCCAAGCTCTATTGCTGGCACACCGAGGAGGATGCGCAGAAGAAGATCCGCACGGTGTTCGATCACGAGTTCTACACCGACGTGCTGCAGCGGGAGCCCGATCCGCCGATCACGACCCTCGCCGACTACATCCAACGCTTCGTGCATCCCGACGACCGGCTGCGGCTGCTGCCGATCGCCACCGCCTTCAGCCGCGAGGAGATCGACAGCTACGCGCTCGAATACCGCATGCTGCGCCCCGACGGCAGCACGATCTACCTGCGCTCCGCCGCCGAGCGCATGCGCGACGCCGACGGCCACACGATTCAGCTGTTCGGCGCGATCCAGGACGTGACCGACCTGAAGCGTCGCGAGCAGGAGCTGATCGAGACCAAGAACGAGGCGGAGATGGCCAACCGCTCGAAGAGCGAGTTCCTGGCCAACATGAGCCACGAGCTGCGCACGCCGCTGAACGCCATCATCGGCTTCTCGCAGGTGATCCGCGACCAGCTGTTCGGTACCGACCAGAAGCGCTACATCGACTACGCGCGCGACATCCACGACAGCGGCCAGCTGCTGCTCGAGCTGATCAACGACATCCTCGACGTCTCCAAGCTCGAGGCGGGCAAGCACCAGCTTTACGAGGAGGAGCTGTCGCTCGCCGAAGTTGTCGAGGTCTGCCTCAACATCGTGAAGCCGCGCGCCGCCGAGGGCGCGGTCAAGCTGTACGCCGACGGGCTGGACGTATTGCCGAGAGTCTGGGCCGAGGAGCGGGCGATGAAGCAGATCCTGCTCAATCTGCTGTCGAACGCGGTCAAGTTCACGCCGCGCAACGGCCAGGTGGCGATCGAGGGCCGGATGACGAAGGCGGGCGAAGTGGCGGTTTCGGTGATCGATACCGGCATCGGCATCGCAGCCGACGTGCTGCCGCATCTCTTCGCGCCGTTCCGCCAGGGCGACAACTCGATCAGCCGCCGCTTCGGCGGCAGCGGCCTCGGCCTCGCCATCACGCGCCGCCTGATCGATCTCCATGGCGGGCGCATCGAGATCGAGAGCGAGCCCGGCCTCGGCACCAACGTCACCATCTACCTCCCCGCCGCGCGCATACTCTCCCACCCGGCCATGGGTGCTGCAGCGGAGGAGAAGATCGCCAGCTAGCGGCCGTTCTGCGCGGTTCGAGACGCGGTCGGGACCGCCTTTTCACCGCGGTGTGCGCTCAGAGGGAATTTATCGATCTCGTTAACCCTGTCGGCTTGACAAAAGGCGATGCGCGCGCGGCAATGGTGGGGCGCATTCCCTTTCGAAAAGAGGCCTTCCATGTCGAGTCGCGAGCGTTCGAGCCTACCCGTCGACGGGCACCGGGTCGGGCGCCGGCTGTTCCTGCGCATGACCAGCGCGCTCTCCGCGGCAGCGGCCCTGCTGCCGCTTCCGTTCCTCGCGCGCCGCGCCCAGGCGGACGATGCCGTCGGCCAGGTGTCGAAGCTCCGGGGCCAGGCCCGGGCCTTGCGCGCCGGCGGCAATGTGATGCTGGCCGAGGGCACCGACCTGATGGCCGGCGACGAGATCTGGACCGGTCCGGATGCGCGGCTGAAGCTGCAGTTCCGCGACGGGTCGACCATGACCATGGGCGAGAATTCCAAGCTTAAGATCGACAAGGCCGCCTTCGATTCCTCGGGCAAGCGCGATGTCGCGACCTCGCTGCTGGACGGGATCGTGCGCTGCGTGGTGGCCAAGGCCTCCGAGGGATCGAGCTTCCAGGTGAGCTCATCGCTGGTCACCAGCGCCGCCCGCGGCACGGAATGGATCGTCTCCATCAAGGATCACACCACCGCGCTCGTGGTGCTCGACGGCGTGGTGCATGCCCAGGGCCTCGGCGAGACCCTCGACGACCTGCCGACTGCGCCGGTCTCGAAGGGCGTCGACCTCACGGTGAAGCAGGGGCTCGCGGTGGGCGAGCCCGCGCGCTCGATCGGGCTCGACGCCAACGACATGGGCCACCCGATCACCTGGAAGCCGGAAAGAGTTGAGAAACTGGTCTCCGCGACCGACTTCTAGGGTCGCGCTCGCCAGTGATGGTTAACGCGCCGCGCCGGTTTTCTCCGATTCTGAGGTTTCGCGCCCCAGCTTTAGTGGGCGCGCCCATTCGCGCCCGCAGCATGTTGATGATTCATCAATCTTTAAGCCTAAATTCCCCTGTTGAATCAAATCTATAACAGGCAATCTTCGTGTATTAGTTTGACATTAACGAGATTGGGGCGGTACCCTATTCCGATGTGAGCGAGTCGGTCAGGCGCTGGAAGCGCCGATCGTGCGCGCGAGTGGGGTGGGGATGGCGTTGGAGCCCCTGAATGCGGAACAACTGATCCGCCTGGCCCGAGAGAAATCGGATCAGGCGCGGGCTCTCCTGTTCGAGGCCATGGGGGATGTGTTCCTGGAGCGCAACACGGTGCTCTCGCTGCAGGAGCGCGCGCTCATCACCGACATTCTCGAGAAGCTGATCCGCGAGGTCTCGCGCGACATCCGCCGCAAGCTCGCGGTCAGGCTCGCCGAGGCGCCGGGCACGCCGCGCGAGCTCGCCGTGCTGCTTGCCAATGACGAGATCGACATCGCGAGCCCGATCCTGATGAAGAGCCGCGTGCTCGAGGATGTCGATCTCCTGGAGATCGTTCGCACCCGCTCGACCCAGCATCTGCTGGCGATTGCCATGCGCCGCGACCTCTCGACCGCGGTCGCCGATGCGCTGGTGGATTCCGGCGAGAAGGACGTGGTCCGTGCGCTGCTGGAGAACCAGGACGCTCGCATCTCGCGCGCGACGCTGGGTTACCTGGTCGAGCAGTCGCGCACGGTGGACGAGTTCCAGGAGCCGCTGGTGCGCCGCCGCGATCTGCCGCCCGATCTTGCGCGCCGCCTATGTCTCTGGGTCTCGGCCGCGATCCGCCAGGCGATCATCGAGCGGTTCGACATCGACCCCGATACGCTCGACGACACGCTGGAGCCGATCGCGCAGGAGGAAGCGCAGAAGCGCGAGGCGCCCGGCGAGGCCGAGGCGCCGGATGCGGCGCGCGCCCTCGCCCAGAGTCTCGGCGAGAGCCGGCGCCTCACGCCCCGCCTGCTGATGCAGACGCTCCGACGCGGTGAGGTGCCGCTGTTCGAGGCCATGCTCGCCGAAATGTCCGGCCTGCGGCCGGCGCTGGTGCGCAAGCTCTGCTACGAAGCGGGCGGGCAAGGTCTCGCGGTCGTGGCCCGCGGCGTCGGCTTGAGCCGCGAGGAGTTCGCCAGCGTCTACCTCTTGACCCGCAAGGCGCGGCCCAGTCTTCCGGTATCGAGTCTTCCGGTATCGGGTCTTCCGGGATCGGGCGGCGGATCGACCGATCCCGCCGAGCTCGGCCGCGCGCTCGACTTCTTCGATCGCATCAGCCTCGGCAGCGCGGCCACCGTGATCGGCCGCTGGCGCCGGGATCCCGATTACCTCTTCGCCATTCGCAGCGTTGAAGAACAAAAAGGACGGCAGCGCGCATGAAGCCCAATCCATTCACCATTGCACCGGCGCCGAAGGGCGCAGGTGCAGGACCCCTCGGAACGGGAGCCCTGGGGGCAGGGCCGTTGGCCGCGGGACCGGGGCCCGAGCTGCTGCAGCAGGCCTTTGCCAAGGAGCTGCTGGAATTCGGCCCCGCCGTCTTCCTGGCCGATCTGCGCGGCGAGATCCGCTGGAGCAACGCCGCCTATCGCAGGATCGCGGAGGCCAAGACCGGTGGCGGAATGCCCGGCACGGTCGGCAAGCTGCTGCCGCTGAAGGACATCGCCGAAGAGATCGACCTCAAACGCCAATCGATCTTCCGCGAGGATGCGCTGCCCTCCGGCGCGATGCTGCGCTCGCGCCACGTGCCGCTCTATGACGAGCGCGGCCAGCTCGCCGGCTTCGGCGGCCTGCTCAACCTTTCCAGCGAGACGGCGGAGCGCAGCGAGGAGGCGCCGCTCGCCCTCGAGCGACACATGGACTTCATCCGTCTCTCCTCCGACTGGATGTGGGAGACCGATCCCGGCTTCAACCTGCACATGGTGACCCATCGCGTCGCCAACGTGCTCGGCTATTCGCCGCACGAGCTGATCGGGCGCAACCTCTTGACGATGGTGAGCTCGGAGCCGCTGCGCCAGGCGCTGCGCCGCCGCCTGGAACGGCTCTCGCCGTTCCGCGACCAGCCGTTCGATGCCGAAGACAGCAACGGCCGGCGCAAGCTCTTCGTGATGAGCGCGGCACCGGTGTTCGACAAGGCCGACGGCAGCTTGAAGGGCTTCCGCGGCGCTGCCACCGACATCACCGAGCTGACCCGGCGCGAGGAGAGTCTGAGAAGCGCCAAAGAGGCGGCGGAAGTGGCAAGCCGGTCGAAGAGCCATTTCCTCGCCAATATGAGCCACGAGCTCCGGACACCCTTGAACGCCATCATCGGTTTCACCGATGTGATGCGCATGGGCCTGCTGGGTCCGGTCGAGAATCCGGAATACCGCTCCTATGTGAGCGACATCCACGGCAGCGCGCAGCGCCTCCTCGAGGTGATCAACGACATCCTCGACATGTCGCGGCTGGAGACCGGCGAGGTCGGGCTGCATGAGGCGGCCTGCAACGTGGAGGAGC
Source organism: Candidatus Cybelea sp. (assembly GCA_035542015.1). Lineage (GTDB taxonomy): Bacteria > Pseudomonadota > Alphaproteobacteria > Dongiales > Dongiaceae > Dongia. The sequence continues at coordinate 1,593 of DATKMF010000064.1, read as the reverse complement.
TGTTCGAATCGGCGCGGCGCATCGTGCATGGAAGGATGGAGGCGCGCGGCATCAGGTTCTCCAGCGAGGTCCAGCCGCGCCTGCCGCGCATCCATGCCGACAAGCGCAAGATGAAGCAGATCCTGGTCAACCTGCTCGGCAATGCGGTGAAATTCACGGCCCCTGGCGGGCGCGTGCGGCTGACGGCCGAGGTCGCCGACGACGGCGGCGTCACGCTCGCGGTCGACGACAATGGCATCGGCATCGCGCCGGACCAGATCGAACGGGTGATGGAGCCCTTCGCCCAGGTCGAGGCCGATCTCGACCGTCGGTTCGAGGGGATCGGCATGGGCCTGCCGCTGTCCCGTGCCTTGGCCAGGCTGCATGGCGGCGAGCTCACGCTGGAGAGCACGCCCGGCAAGGGGACCCGTGCGATCGTCACCCTGCCCCCCGAACGCTCGATCGAGGGCAGCCACCTCCAGGCGGTGAAGTAGTACCGCCGATTCCTCTGTCGGCGGCGCTCTGCTACACTCGCACTGCGCCGTATGAGTGATCCATTCGACATCGAGACGCTGCTGCGCGTCGCGCGCGACCGCAGCCCGGAGGGCCGGTCGCGGCTCTTCGCCATGCTGGGCCGGCTCTTCCTGGCGCGCGGTGGTGAGCTCAACGCGCGAGAGCGGCGGGGCTTCGCCGAGCTGCTGGCGATCCTGCGCCCTCGCGCCGATCCGGAGACCCGGCTGGAGCTCGCCTATGCCACGGCGGAGTCGCCCTCCGCGCCGTCCGAATTGGCACTGCTTCTGGCCGGAGACGAGATCGAGATCGCTTCGCTGGTCCTCTTCGATTCGTCGGCACTCGACAGCGAAGCGCTACTGATCCTCGCCGACGAGCCCGAACGCGCACCGATCATCGCCGCGCGGCACCGGCTGCCGATGGCGGTGGCGGACGCGCTGATGCGGCGCGGCGATCTCGAGCTGACGCGCATCCTGCTCAAGAACCAGGGCGTCGCGCTCTCGATTCCCGCCATGGCCGAGGCGATCGAGCTCGCCCGCGATCACCCCGAGTTGCAGCGCCTCGTCGCGGCGCGGGCGGAACTCCTGGAGGAGATGGCGATCGAGATGACCGGCTGGGTCGAGGCGCCGGTCGGGGAAACGCTGATCGCGCGTTTCGAGCTCGGCGCCGGGGCCAGCGAAGGCGCGCTCGCCGAGATACTGGCCGGACTCGGCCTCGAGAGCGGTCCGCCGCCGGAAGCGGATTTCCCGGGGCCTGTTGCGCGCGAGGAGAGTGCCGCCCCGATCGTCGCGGAAGAGCCGGCAGGTCCGCGGCCCGATCCGCGCTTCCGCCTCTCGCCGCGGCTGATGATCGACACGCTCCGTCACGGCGAGCGCGCGCGGGCCGAAGCCATGTTCGCCGCGATGGCCACCCTGCCCACCGCACTGATCCGCAAATTCGTCGCCGACCCGATCGGCGAGCGCATCGCGGTCGCGGCGCGTGCGATCGGCATGGCCCGCGAGGAGTTCGCCACCATCTATCTGCTCTGGCGCAAGGCGCAGGCGGCAAACGGCGCCGTCGCGGTCTCGGATCTCGGCGCGGCACTCGACCATTTCGACACCCTTC
>DATKMF010000063.1:0-3862 GCA_035542015.1 Candidatus Cybelea sp. | reverse complement strand
GATCTTCCAAGACCCGATGGCCTCGCTCGACCCGCGCATGACGGTGGGCGAGCTGGTGGCGGAGCCGCTGGCCATCCACGGCATCGCCGCGGGCAGCGAGATCCGCGACCGCGTGGCCGCGCTCTTCCAGCGCGTCGGCCTGACGCCGGAGCATATGAGCCGCTATCCTCACGAGTTCTCCGGCGGCCAGCGCCAGCGCATCTGCATCGCCCGGGCACTGACCCTGGGGCCGCAGGTCATCGTCGCCGATGAATGCGTCTCCGCCCTCGACGTCTCGATCCAGGCGCAGATCCTCGAGCTCCTGAAGGAGCTGCAGGACGAGCTCGGCGTTGCCTATCTCTTCATCTCCCACGACATGGCGGTCGTGGAGCAGGTCAGCCATCGCGTCGCCGTGATGTATCTCGGCCAGATCGTCGAGATGGGGCCGGCGCAGGCGGTGCTCGGCGATCCGCGGCATCCCTACACCAAGCGGCTGCTTGCCGCGGTGCCGATTCCCGACCCGGCCCGCCGCCACTTCCAGCGCGAAGTGCTAGAGGGCGAGGTGCCGAGCCCGTTCCGCCCGGTCGGCTATGAGCCGGACTTCGTCTCCCTCGTCGATGTGGGCAACGGACATCTGGTGGCGCGGGAAGTCCTCGCGGCCGCTTGAATGCGGCGAAAATAATATCGCACCGCGATATCAGGGAAACTACTGAGGCGAGGAATTTCGCCGACCGTTGCAATCACGTTTAACTGTGATTTAACTCCTACAACCTATAAGTTTGCCTGTCGCAGGCCGAACGCGGCGATTGCACCGCCGCACGCCATCGGGGGTTACAATGCTGAAATGGCTCGAGGATTCGAAGATCGGATCCCGCATCGCGCTGCTGCTCGTCCTGCCCTTGCTGGGAATCGTGACCCTGTCGGGCTGGCTGGTGCTTGAGCGGCATCGCACCGTCGGCGAGATGCAGACCATGCAGGAGCTGACCGATCTCGCCCCATCGGTGGGCGATCTCATCCACAATCTGCAGAAGGAGCGCGGCATGTCGGCCGGGTTCCTCGGCAGCAAGGGCGCGCAGTTCTCGGCGGAGCTGGAAGGGCAGCGCAAGACAGTCGATGCCGCCCTCGCCGCCTATAACACCGCGCTCGATGCGTTCCCGGAGCAGGACTTCGGTGAGCGCATGGTCGGAAACATCGGCAAGGCGAAGGAGGCGCTCGCGGCACTCGCGGACCGACGCCAAGCGGTGACCGGCCTGCAGATCACGGCGCCGGAAATGGCGGATTATTATAGCGGCACGATCGCCGCGCTGATTTCTATCATCGAGGAGATGCCCCGCCTCAGCACCCAGGCCCAGCTCTTGAACCGCATCTCCGCCCTGATGGCGTTGATGCAAGTGAAGGAGCGTGCCGGCCTCGAGCGGGCTACCGGCAATGGCGGCTTCGCCGCCGGGAAGTTCGAGCTGCCGGTCTATCAGCGGCTGGTCCGGATGATCGCCATGCAGGAATCCTTCCTGCACGCCTTCAAGACCTACAGCGATCCCGCGGACAGCCAGCGGCTGGACGACGCCATGACCGCCCCGGAGGTCAAGGATGTCGAGGCGATGCGGAAGGTGGCGCTCGACAGCCTCGCCTCGGGCGATCTGCACGGCATCACCGCCGCCGCCTGGTTCACCGCCCAGACGCACAAGATCGATCTCCTCCGCCAGCTGGAATCCACGCTCGTGGGTGAGCTGCGCGACCAGTCGGCATCTCTGATGAGCGCCGCCGAGACCCAGTTCTATGTGGTGAGCGCGGTGACCCTGATCCTGCTCTGCGTCACCGGCGCGTTCGTCACCGTCATCATCCGCGGCATCACCCGGCCGCTCCGCGGGATGACCGGTGTGATGGTCACCCTCGCCGGCGGTGACACCAAGGTCGCGATCGACGGCACCGACCGTCGCGACGAGGTCGGCGACATGGCGCGCTCGGTCTCCGTGTTCCGCGACCACATGATCGAGGCCGCCCGTCTCGCCGAGGAGCAGCAACGGCATCAGCTCGACAAGGAGCGCCGCCAGGAGCAGATCGACAGCGGCATCAAGGAGTTCGAAGTCACCATCATGAGCATCCTCGCCAGCCTGTCCCAGGCCGAGGGCGTCATGAAGCGCACCGCTACGGAGGTCGACGGCGGGGCCAGGCAGACCATGGCCCAGTCCGCCGCCGTGGCTTCGGCGGCAGACGAATCTACCGCCAACATCGCCTCGGTCGCCAGCGCCACCGAGGAACTCGCCTCCTCGATCAAGGAGATCAGCCGCCAGGTCGCCCATGCCGCCGATATCGCGCGGCAAGCCTCGCGAACTGCCGAAGCTTCGGAGTCCAAGATCCAGACCCTTTCGGCCACGGTCGGCCAGATCGGGACGGTGGTCGGTCTGATCACCGACATCGCCGAGCAGACCAATCTGCTCGCCCTCAATGCGACCATCGAAGCCGCGCGCGCGGGCGAAGCCGGGCGAGGCTTCGCGGTCGTCGCCAACGAGGTGAAGTCGCTCGCCACCCAGACCGCCAGGGCAACCGAGGAGATCGGCAAGCAGATCGGCCAGGTGCAGGCCTCGACCACCGACACCGTCGCCTCGATCCACGAGATCGGCGCGGTGATCCGGCAGGTGAACGAGGTCTCCGCCTCGATCTCCGCCGCGATCGAGGAGCAGGGCGCCGCCACCCAGGAGATCGCGCGCAACGTCGAGCAGGCCTCCGCCGGCAGCTCGACCGTCAGCCGGAGCATCCATGGCGTCTAGGAGACGGCGGAACGCTGCGGCGGGATCGCCACCGAGATCGGCGTCGCCTCCTCCGACCTCTCGCAGCAGACGGAGACCCTGCGCGGCAATGTCGCCGGCTTCCTGAAGAAGGTCCGGGAGGCCGATGGCACCAGCGACCAGGTCCTGGTGCAGTGGGACGCCTCGCTGGCGCTGTTGAACGAGCAGATCGACTCCGAGCATCAATGGGTGATCGACGTCGTCAACGATCTCTACCGCACCGTCAATCAGGGCGCCGGCGAGACGGCCGACTTCACCTCGGCGTTCGACGCCATGATGCGCTACACCGCCACACATTTCGAGCACGAGGAAGAGCTGATGCGGGACCGGCATTACCCGGAGTTCGAGAAGCATCGCAAGCAGCACCAGGGCTTCATCCGCAAGCTCAACGCGCTGCACGGCGAGTTCCGCGCCGGCCGCAAGAACGCGGGCGCCGACCTGCTCAATCTCCTGGCAAGCTGGTGGCAGAGCCATATCTCCAGCTTCGACGCAAGGCTGGCCGAGTTCATGCGCGACGGCCCCAGTGCCCGCGCGGCCTGAATCCGGCAGAAACCTCCGGCTGGAGTTCCAGCCCGGCTTGAAAGTCTGTTAACTTCCCCCGGCTAGACCTAGTCTGGCCAGGGGAAGGAACGGACATGTCCGAGCGCGAATGGGCCGAGCAGGCGATCCGCAAGATCGAGGCGGATTTCACCCGGTCGGCGGACACGCATCTGGAAAGGCTGGAGCTGCCGGGGCTCGCCGGCGTCGCGCTCTACCTCAAGGACGAGTCCACCCACCCGACCGGCAGCCTGAAGCATCGCCTCGCCCGGTCGCTGTTCCTTTACGGACTCTGCAACGGGTGGATCCGCGAAGGCAGCATGGTGGTCGATGCTTCGTCCGGCTCCACGGCGATCTCGGAAGCCTATTTCGCCCGGCTGCTCGGGTTGAAGTTCGTCGCGGTCATGCCGCGCACCACGTCGCCGGAGAAGATCGCGCAGATCGCCTTCTATGGCGGCCAGTCGCATCTGGTGGAGGAGCCCGGCCAGGTCTATGCCGAGAGCCGGCGCCTCGCCGCGGAATCCGGCGGCCACTATCTCGACCAGTTCACCTATGCCGAG
>DATKMF010000062.1:0-22950 GCA_035542015.1 Candidatus Cybelea sp. | reverse complement strand
CCCAAGGACGCGAGGACAACCGGCACTTCGCGATCGAGCAGGATCTTGGGCAGGCTGGCGCCGAGCGACATGCCGCCGATGATGACGCCATCGACCCGGCGCTCGATCCAGGCCCGTGCCGCCTCGGATTCGGTCGTGGGCAGGCATTCGGTATGCGCGGTCAGCACGCCGTAGCCGAGCGCGTTGGCGGCGCGCTCCACGCCGACGGAGAGCTGGGCGTAGAACGGGTTGGTGAGGTCGGGGACGACGATGCCGATCGTGGAGCTCGAACGGGCCTTCAGCGAGCGCGCAATGGCGTTCGGGTGATAGCCGGTCTCGGCGATGGCGCGCTCGACCCGCAGGCGCGTCTCCTCCGCCACCATGGCCGTGCCGCGGATGACGTTCGAAACCGTGGATTTCGAAACGCCGGCCCGTTCGGCGACGTCCATCAATGTGGTCATGCGGCTTCCGCCAGTTGCGCGATCGCGCGGCCGAGGCCGGCGGCGGAACGCGCGGTCCCCTCCTCGCCCCCGTAGCGCGGGTCCTCGTGCTCGATCGAGATCACGCCGTCATAGCCGGTGCGGCGGAGGGCCCGCAAGAACCGGACCCAGGTCGCGTCGTCATGGCCCTCGCCGCAGGAGACGAAGTGCCAGGGCGCCGTCGCCGGATCGGGCGGCGCGAAATGTAACACGCCGTGCTTCCGGATGCGGTCGGGATAGAGCAACGTGTCCTTGCCATGGGCATGGCCGATGCGATCGCCCCACTCCTCGACCACGCTCACCGGATCGATGCCCTGCCACCAGAAGTGACTCGGATCGAGGTTGAGGCCGACATTGCGGTCCACATACTTGGTCAAGGCGCCGAAGCCGGCGGAGTTGAAGATGGTGACGCCGGGATGCATCTCGAGACAGACCATCACCTTCGGCGCCGCCTTGGCGAGCCAGGTCGAGGTCTCGCGCCACCAGGGGCCGACCTCGTTCTCCATCTGCCAGTCGAAGATCCGCTCGTCGTCGGCCGAGGTCGCCCAGCAGGGGAAGATGCTCAAGGCGCCGCCGCCCTTGCCCGCCGGGCAGCCGCTCATGGTGATGACGCGGTCGACCTTGAAATAGACCGCAAGCTCGACCGCCGCCTTGAACCGTGCCTGCGCGTCGGCGCGCTTGGCGGGAGCGGGATGCAGCAGGTTGCCGGCGGCGTTGATGGCAGAGAGCCGGATGCCGAATTCCTTCAGCTCGCCCGCGATCCTGTCGCGCTCGGCCTGGCTGCCGACCGTCGCGATGTCGAGATGCGGACGCGGCCAGGGCCCCCAGGCGCCGACCCCGATCTCGATGTCGTTGAGATTGCGCTCGGCGCACCATTGGAACATGGCACGGCGATCGAGATGGGGCAGCGAATCCGAGTAGACACCGATCCTCATGAGGCAGCCTTTCGATAAGCGGAGATCAGCAATTCGACATCGCGTCGCGCCTGCTCGAGTGGCGTCTTCACCGTCGCCTCGCCGCAGGCCGCGGCATGGAAGGCGCGCAGCTGCTCCTGGAAGGCTTCGGCGTAGGAGACGCGGAACTCATGGGTCTCCAGCGACTTCTCGCCGCCATCCTTGCGCAGCGTGAGCCTGGTCGGGAAGTGGCGCAGATACGGCGACGGGAAGACGAGCTCGAGGATGCGATCGGTGCAGTAGATGGTCACGCGCTCGGTATAGTCCGGCACCGTCGGCAGGTTGAGGTGGCTCATCCGCACCCGTCCGCCGCCCGGCAGATCGAAGGCAAGCTCGACGCCACGGCCGCCGTCGAAGAAGGAGCCGTGGCTCGCTTGCGCCGGCAGATCGGTGTCGAGATGTGCCAGCATGCCGTGGACCACGCCGATGTCATGGACCAGCGAGGAGAGGAAACCGCCGGAGAGCGCCTTCATTCCGGCGGTCGTCAGCGCGCCGCCGGCGGATTCCTGAAGCTGGGCCGCGTTCTTGGCCTTGAAGTCCTCGGTCAGCGCCGGGGCAAGATCGTTCGCCACCGTCATCGGCAGATGGGCGACGAAGGGATCCTGGTCGGGATCGTTGACCTCGACCGAGATCAGCTTCACGTCCTCGATCCTCTTCGGAAGAAGATCCAGCGCCTTCTTATAGGCGGGATCGTGCCGCTTCATATAGGCGACCTGCAGCACCTTCCCGGATTTGTCGCGCGCCGCCCTGATGCGATCGCAGCCGCTCAAGGTCAGCGCCAGCGGCTTCTCGCAGAGCACATGCAGCCCCGCCTCGAGCGCCGTCACCGCGAGCTCGGGATGGAAGGGATCGGGTGCGGCGATCACCAGAGCGTCGAGCTTGGTCGCCTGCAAGAGGCTCGGGAGATCAGGGTGGAGCTCCTGGATGCCGTAGCGCGCGCCCAGCGCCTGCCGCACCGAAGCCGAGGCGTCGGCGAGGCCGACGAAATCGAAACGGTCGCGGTCTTCCCAGAGGTAATAGGCGTGTTCCGCCTGCCCCACCAGCCCCGCGCCGACCAGCCCTGTCCGTAACTTTTTCATTGGGTCCTTTGACGAACCTTGGCGACTGATTTTTTCCAGATTGGACCGATCTTGGTTGGAACGTTCCAATCGGCCCGCACTGAACCACCGCGGGCCGGGGGCTGTCAAGGTGGATTCGGAGATGTGCTTGGTTCGGAGAGAGCCAGCACTGGATCAAGAGCATCGCGGCTGCCCTCCTACGCGCGTCGCGCTTCGGAGGGCGGGCATCGCCCGCGGCCCTCCGCCGTCGCCCAATCTCCGCCTTCGCTAGAGCTTCGGCGGACAGGTTGGGCGAGCGGGGAAGGATGAAGACAGTCTCGTTGGACAAAAGACCGTCCGGAGCCTCACGCGCGAAGACGAGGGGCGTTACTGATAGCCGCCGGCGGCGACGATGCGTTCGCCGGTGACCCAGCCGGATTGGTCGGAGGCGAGGAAGACCGCGATCTTGCCGACGTCGTCGGGCTGGCCGACGCGGCCCAACGGCGTCGAGGCGGCAGCCTGTTTCTCGAAGTCGCTGCCGATGACGCCGATCGTGTGCGTGCCTTCGGTCTCGATCACGCCCGGCGCGATGGTGTTGACCCGAATCTTGCGCGCGCCGAGCTCCGCGGCCAGCACGCGGGTGATCGCGTCGAGCGCGCCCTTGGTGCCGGAATAGACGGCACTGGTCGGAAAGGCCTTGGTGCTGGCGACCGAGCTCACGTTGATGACGCTGCCGCCATTGCCGTTGAAATGCGCGACCGCTTCCCTTGTCGTCAGCAGCGGACCCAGCACGTTGATGTCGAAGTGCCGGCGGTATTCCGCCTCGGTCACCTGCTCGATCGGTTGGAAGGCATAGACACCGGCATTGTTCACCAGGACGTCGACCGGGCCGAAGGCGTTCTTCGTTTCCGCGAACAGCCGCTTCACGTCGGCTTCCTTCGCGACGTCGCCCTGGACCGCAATCGCCTTGCCGCCCTTCTGCTTGATCGAGGCGACGACACGCTCCGCATCCTCCCTGGCCGCGGCATAGTTTACCACCACCGATGCGCCCGCCGCGGCCAGCTCCTTCGCGATGCTGGCGCCGATACCCTTGGAGGCGCCGGTCACCACCGCCACCTTCCCTGCCAGGTCACTCATCTCCGATCTCCTTGCTGGGTTGCTTCTATTGGGTTGCTTCGATGATTAGATAATCGTCGAACTGATAAGTTCAAGGGTGCGGCTGCGGCGCGAGGATTCATCGCGCCGGTCGGCGGATCAGATCTTGGCCAGCTGGTCCAGATAGGCGCGGAGCACGTCGCGCTGGAGCACGAGGTTGGCGAACTTGCCGTCCCGCTCGATCTCGATCAGACCGGCGGTCTCCAGCTCCTTCATGTGGTGCGACAGGGTCGCGGCGCTGATGTCATGGCGCTCATGCACCGCGCTGCAGGCGAGCCGCCCGTCGGCGTCGCCGATCTGCTTCAGGATCTGGTAACGGCGCGGCTCCGCCAGAGCGCGCGCGATGCGCGCGAATTGGCGGTCCGTGAGTCGCGACTCGGCAGCACGGGAGTGGGGCTTGGCCATGGGTGCAATGTAGTAGGCACGGCCCTGCGCTTAAAGCGAGAGGGCCGAGACGGCTCAACGGGAGAGGCACGACGACCTCGACGGGTCGCCTGAATCGGACCATGTCATCCGGCGGCGCGAACGGCACCGACCAGCCAAAAACGCCGGCCTTTGGGCCGGCGCGACGGAACTACAGCGCGCGCGGCGCCACAGGCACCGGCAGGAATTCCGGCCAGCTCTTGCCGAGCGGCGCATAGACCGGCGCGGGCTCGGGCGCGACGATGGCACCCGGCGCAAAGTTCATGGCGCTCATGCGACGCAAGTAGAAGCCGACAAGCATCCCCAACGGCAGCTGGGCGACCAGCCAGACGGTGATCAGAGCCGCCGCCCATTCCGATATTCCAATCGCACTCAACATCGGCACTTCCATCCCAGTGGTCGCGTTCTAGTTCTTCGTCTTCTTGTTCTTTCGGAGCCGGTGGAAGACTTGACGCCTCCTTCCAACTCCGCAAAGCCGACTCAGTAACCATACATATTGTCACTGAACGGTCTTAAGGAAACGTTATTTTTAGTAAAATTCCTCGAGTCGGCTCGAATTGTGGTCGAGTCGCGAAAAAATCACGCAGCGCAAGCGCCATAGTGGCGCCGCCGCCACGATGTCACACCGGGCTTGCAACAGTCAGTCGGCGGGCAGCGCGAGCAATACTTGCGGGTGGACGTCCGATGACCTGGCGCTGGCTCTTCCGCCTCACGGCTGCGGGCCCCCACTTGCCTCCCCCGGAAGGGGGCGGCAAATGGCAACTCTGTCCAGGACAAGAAGGCGCGGGCTAAGCGGCGAGCTGTTTCAGCTTGCGCAGCAGGTAGTCGAGGTTCTCGGCGTCCATGTCCTCGTATTGGGTCAGGACGCGCTCGATCACCTTGGAGGCGAAGCGCTCGCGATCCTTCTCGCCGCCGTCGTATTGGGTCGAGCGCACCATATCGACGGCGACGCGGAAAGCCGGGTAGAGCGGGGTCGGCAGACCGGTGCGGGCGTAGAGCGACTGCAAGCCGAGCCGGCCTTCGTCATGGATCAGCGCGCGCGCGTTGATGATCGATGTGTTGGAGAGCACCGCCATGCTCGCTTCGAAGAAGCCGATGTCGCCGAGGCAGAGTGCCCGGAGAATGAGGCTCGGCGAGAGCCGCTGATGGTCGCGCAGCTGGCGGACGAGATCGACCACGTCGGTACTCTTGGCGCCGGGCGGCAGCAACGCGACGGTCGCCCGCTCGCGCGCCTGGAGCACGAGGTCGGCCGCCTGGTCGGCGGAAAGCTCGCGCTTGGTCAGCAGATATTCTCGCAGGGATTCCGAGACGGCGGCCACCAGCCGCTCGGCGATGGTCACCGGCAGATCGTGGCGATTGGCGAGCGTGTTTTTGACCGCGACGTCGCCGCCATGCTTCTCGATCGCCTTCTCGAGGACCGCTTCGCTGAGCTTGGCGCCGGGATTGGCGACCAGCGTGGCCACGACCCCGGGGGTGCGCCCATGATCGACCAGCGCCTCGGCGACCGCGCTCGAGACCTCGGCCCGGCGCGCGATCGCGGCCTGTTTCTCGGCGCCGGCGCTGCGCGCGATCTCGATCAAATCGGTATCGGAGAGGACGCTGGAGAATTCCAGCACCGGCAGCGAGACCGATTCCACGTCCTTGGCCAGGCTGACCGCGACGTCCTTGGGGAGATCGGGGTTGGACTTCAGGTGGCGGGCGAGCGCCTCGCGCACCATCACCTCGGCATCCTTCACCATGACGCGGAAGATCGCCTCGGCGAGCTGGCGCTCCGCCGGAGTGAGGGCGGCGCTGCCGAAGGCCTGTGCCACCTTCTCTGCGGTGTCGGCGCGCACGTCGCTCGACGGGCTGGCCATCAGCCGTTGCACATCCGCTTCCGTCAGCATGCTCGCCATGATGGCCTCGTCTCCGCTGCAGGGGACTGTCTACCTAGGGAGACTGTACCCGCCCGTCCGCCCGCCGTCGACCGAAATCACAGTTGAGATTTGGTATAAGGGGCTGGGAATTAAGGAAAAGTTGAGAGATATCGGGCGCTTTCTCAGTGAAACCATAGGCGCTGCGGCTGCATGTCTCACCCAACCTCTTCCTGAAGGTGGAGGGGCGCTGCGTGTTCGCCGCGACGGCCCCGTTCAACCCGCGGAGAGGATGTCGGAGACGGTCTTGGCCAGGACTTGGCCCAAGGCCTGCTGGAAGGCGTTGACGATGGCCTGCAGGTCCTTGCCTTGGGCGGCGACCGAAGCTTCGGCGGCGACGCTGCGGGTGATGCGTCGGTCGGGCATCGTGACGAGCTTCGAGATCAGCCGGACATGCGCGCTGGCGCCCGCACCGCCGGCGGCATACTCCGCCTGAAAGTCGCGGAGATCGGATTGGAGGATGTAGTCGGGCTTCAGGCCCGCTGCGTCCGGGCCGACGGCGACGATGGCGTTGGTGCCCTCGAACGCTTCGATGAGCTTCGCCTGGACGAGCTTGGGGGCAGTGTCGCTCCAGTTGCCGTCGGCAAAATATTCGATCACGTTCGGCGTACGGGTCAAAGCGATGCGGGTCGTGTCGATGTCGCGCTCGGCCGAGGGCTCGGCGACGACCAGCTGCCAGGTCACCTTCGGCAGTTGCGGCGCCGGCGCCGCAGCCGGGTTCAGCGTGTAGATCGTCACCGGCTTGTTGACATTGGGAATGATCGAGCAGCCGGCGAGACCGGCGGTGGCGACAAGCAGGAGGTCGCGCCGAGAGAACGAGATCACTGGGGCGTCACTCCCTTGTTGCGGTCGCTCAGGAAGAAGCGCGCCGGATCGCGCTCGATCTCCTCGGAGATGCGTGCCAGCGAGCCCGCGAGCTCGCGCAGCTGGGCAATGAGATCGGTCGCCTCGTAGAGCGCGCTGCCGGTGAACTGGTGCAGCGGCTCGCGGTTCTCCGAGATGAGCTGGCTGAGCTGGTCGGCCGTGGTCTTGAATGCCGCCGACATCTGATCGAAGCTCTGCACCGCCTTGCGCGCGTCGCCGGTCATGCCGCCGGCGCTCTTGTTCAGCTGATCGGCGAGAGCGTGCAACGACGCGCCGGCATCGGCGAAGTTCTTCACCGCGACATTGCCGTTGTCGAGCAGCGTGTCGAGCTGGTCCTGATGGCTCTTCAGGCTGACCGAAAGGTCGCGCAGGTTGCCCAGCGTCTCGGTCAAGGCGACGCGGTTGTCGTCGCTCAGCATCTTGTTCAAGTTGTCGGCGATCTGGGTGAGCTTGGCGAGCAGATTGGGCGCCTGGCTGACCAGCTGCTCGAGCGGCGAGGAGACGGCTTTGACCTCGCTGCCCGGCGCCAGCAGCTGGGCGCTGGTCGAGCCGCGGCTGATTTGCAGCCCGGCACCGCCGGCGATGCTCTGGATCTCGATGGTCGTGTGGGAATCGGTGCGGATCGGCGTGCCGTCACGCACCACGAAATCGACCCGCGCCAGCTCGGTATTGTCGGGGTCGATGCGGACATCGGTCACGCGACCGACCGGAATGCCGCCGAACTGCACGATGGAATCGATCCGGATCTGCGACACCGAGCCGCTGAAGCGAGAGTAGTACGGCACGTAGACGACCTGGGTCTGGAACTTCGCCACCCAGATGGCGAAGAATCCGCCGCAGAGGGCGAGCACCAGGACGAAGGCGCCCACGGCGATATGTCTGGCTCGGGTTTCCATGGCGGCTCGTTTCGATCAGGGCGCTGGATTGGAAGGGCTATGGCTCTCGGGCGGCGGGGGCATTTCGGCCTCGCCGGAGACGCCCGCAGCGCGGGCGCGAGGGCCGTGGAAATAGGCGCGGATCCAGGGATGGTCGTCGCGCTGCAGCTCCGCCAAGGTGCCGACCTTGATCCGCTTGTCCACCAGGACGGCGATACGGTCGCAGATCGCCGCGAGGCTGTCCAGGTCGTGGGTGACCATCACGACGGTCAATCCCAGGCTCTGCTGCAGGCTGGCGATCAGCTGGTCGAACTCGGCGGCGCCGATCGGATCGAGGCCGGCGGTGGGCTCGTCGAGAAACAGGATCTCGGGATCGAGCGCCAGGGCGCGCGCCAGGCCGGCGCGCTTCTTCATGCCGCCCGAGAGCTCGGAGGGGAGCTTGTCGTCGGCATTGGCGGCAAGGCCGACCAGGCGGATCTTGAGCTCGGCGATCTCACGCCGGAGCGCAGGCCCCAAGCGGGTGTGCTCCTTCAGCGGCGCCTCGATGTTCTCGGCGACGGTCAGAGAGCTGAACAGCGCGCCGTTCTGGAACAGCACGCCCCAGCGCTCCTCGATCTTGCGCCGCTCGGTCTCCGAGAGATCGAGCAGCTGCTTGCCCAGCACTTCGATACTGCCCGAGGCCGGGCGGTTCAGGCCGATGATGGTCCGGAGCAGCACCGACTTGCCGGTGCCGGAGCCTCCGACGATCCCCATCACCTCGCCGCGGCGGACGTCGAGATCGACGCCGTCATGCACGACCTGCCGCCCGAAGCGGTTAACGATGCCGCGGAGCGAGATGACCGGCGGCGGGACCGCAGGTTCGTTCCATTCCGCCATCAGACACCGAGATAGGAGAAGAGGATCGAGAACAGGGCGTCGAAGATGATCACCAGGAAGATGCCTTCGACGACCGAGCGCGTGGTCAGGCGCCCGACGCTCTCGGCGCTGCCGGAGACCTGAAGACCTTCGAAGCAGCCGACCATGGCGATGAGGAGCGCGAAGACCGGCGCCTTCACGATACCGACGATGAAGGTGTTGAGATTGACCGCGTTGTTCAAGAGCCGCCAGTACTGGCCGAAGCTGACATCGACCAGCGCCACGCTCATCAAGCCGCCGCCCAGGAGGCCCATCATGTCGGCGAAGAAGGCGAGCAGCGGCAGGGCGATGACCAGCGCGATCACCCGCGGCGCCACCAGCACCTCCATGGGATCGAGGCCGGTGACCCTGAGCGCATCCACCTCCTCGTTCACCTGCATGGCGCCGATCTCGGCGGTGAAGGCGGAGCCCGAGCGGCCGGCGATCACGATCGCGGTCAACAGGATCCCCATCTCGCGCAGCACCGAGACGCCGACCATGTTGATGGTGAAGACCTGGGCGCCGAAGCGCCGCAGCTGATCGGCGCCCTGGAAGGCGAGCACGACGCCGACCAGGAAGGAGATCATGCCGACGATCGGCATGGCGTTCAAACCGGTGCGCTCCAGGTGGGAGACGACCGAGGTTGCGCGCAGCCGCGTCGGGTTGACGACGATCTTCGCCAAGGTTTCGATCAGCGCGCCGAAGAACGCCAGCATATCGAGCGCGCGTGTCCCGACCCCCTCGGTATGCTCGCCAAGATCGGCCAGCCAGTCGACGAACCAGGCTCGGCGCTCGGGATGCAGCTCCGGCTCCGGCCCCGCATCGAGCACGCGATGAAACAGCGGCCGCAGAGTCTCCGGCGGCTCGATCCAGGCGACCCGCGCTCCCGCCTCGCCGGCGCGCTCGGCGGCGCGCACGATCAGCCAGGCGCCGACCGTGTCGAGCGTCGCCACCTGCGAGAGGTCTAGCGTGACGTCGGCGCGTCCCGCCCCCAATCGTACGGTCAGGGGGTCGAGCGCCTGGGCATGGGCGAGGGTCCAGGCGCCGCCGAAGCGCCACGCCTCGCCGCCGTCACCCGGCCCCGCCTTCACCCATCCGGCTTCGTCCATGCAGTGGTCTATCCGATTGGAGTGCTTTCTGCGAGCGTATGTACGCGCATCAAGGCCCTCACCCTGTCCCTCTCCCTACGGGCGAGGGGACGCTGCGGCACGAGCCTTCGATGAACCCCCTCTCCCCGTCCGCGGAGGCGGACATTCGTCCGCTGTGGGAGAGGGTTGGGGTGAGGATCTTGCCGCAAACTCGCGCTCGTCAGATCGAACCAAGTCACACGCTCGGTTCGGGCTTGGGCGCGCAGCGGTGGAGCTCGGCGATTTCGCCGGCCTTGGGGTAGAAGCTGTCTTCCGGGTTGTCGCAATTCTCGGTGACGAGTTCGGGACTCTGGAGCGCGAGGCGACAGCTCACGGTGACGGCGAGGGCCTCGTAGTGTTGGCTGTACTCGGCGTGGTCGTCGCCGACGCTGACGTTGAACGCCGGCGGCGAGTAGTAGCCGCGACGGGCATGGAAGGAGACCTGATCGGGGGCGACGCTGATGACATAGTCATCGACGCCGCACCATTGGCCGATGATCGGCCGTTGCGATCCCGCCATGGCAAGCTGCGCCTCCGCCCCAGCCAGGAGGGCGGCCACGGCGAAGGTTCGAAAGCGTCTAAGACGCATGATGCATTCCAAACTGCTGGGACCGCGCATTAGTCCCGGGATGGGGCCACTTGCGGGTCCCGAATCGATGGGACCCCCGCGGATCCACGATCAATGGGACCCTCGCGAGCCCTGGCTGCATCGATAATGCCATGCCGGAGGCGACCGCGGCCAGTCCCAGACTGGCCGCGGCGTCACACCGGCAGGGTCAGATGTAGATTGCGCGGAGCGGCGCGAAGCCGTTGAAATTGACCGCGGAATAGGTGGTTGTGTAGGCTCCGGTCGAGAAGATTCGGAGCCGATCGCCGGGTTCGAGGTCGGCGGGCAGAGCGTAGCCCGCCTTGTCGTAGAGGATGTCGGCCGAGTCGCATGTCGGGCCCGCGAGCACCACCGGCGCCTCCGGGGCGTCGCTCGCCTCCGCCGGGCGGATGCGATAGCGGATCGCCTCGCCCTCGGCCTCGGCCAAACCGCCGAAGCGGCCGATGTCGAGATAGACCCAGCGCCGCGGATCCTCATAGGATTTCTTCGAGACCAGCACCACCTCGGTCTCCAGCACGCCCGCATCGCCGACCATGTAGCGGCCGGGCTCGATGATGACGGCGGGCTGGTCCTTGCCGAACGCATCCTTCAAAGCGCCATCGATCGCCGCGGCGTAGACCGCGACCGTCGGCGTGCCCGGACCATAGTGCGCCGGGAAACCGCCGCCGAGATCGACCATCTTCAGCGCGACGCCCGAGGACGCGGCGCGGTCGAACACCCACTTCGCCGCACCGATCGCCGCCGCCCACTGGGCCGGATCGAGCTGCTGCGAGCCGACATGGAACGAGACGCCGTAGGGCACGAGGCCGTGCTTCGAGGCCTGGACCAGCAGATCAGCCGCCATGTCCGGCGCGCAGCCGAACTTGCGGTTCAGGGGCCAGAGCGCGCCCTTGCCATCGATCAGGATGCGGCAGAAGACGCGGGCACCCGGCGCGGCGGCGGCGATCTTCTTCAGCTCCGCCTCGGAATCGAAGGCGAAGAGATCGATACCCGCCTCATGCGCGAAGGCGATGTCGGCGGTCTTCTTGATCGTGTTGCCGAAGGAGATCTGATGCGACGCGGCGCCGGCTGCCAGGACCTGGCGGATCTCGCCAGCGGAGGCGGTATCGAAGCTGGAGCCGAGCGCGGCGAGGCGCGCCAGGACCTCCGGCGCGGGGTTCGCCTTCACGGCATAGAACACCTCGGCCGCGGGCAGCACCGCGCGGAGATCGCGATACTTCGCCTCGACGATGTCGAGATCGACCACCAGGCAGGGCGTCGCCGGCTTCTGCTCGTCGAGATAGGCAAGCACCCGGGAATGATCCGGTGCCGGAGCCTCGGCATGACCCGGGGCGACCTTCAGATTGGTGTTGTAAGGGAGTCGGTGCATGGCGGCAGGACGCTGGGACCGGGAACGAGGCAGCTTGGCGACGTTGTTCATCTCTACTGGATACTCCAAGTCGAAAGTTTGACGCCTGAATGAGAAACGCCGCGCCGGAGCGGCCGTTACCCGGCCAATCCCACGCGGCGATCCTACGATCTACGGATTAAAATAGTGTTGGGCGCCAAAGAGTTGCTGCCGATTTTGCCGCCCCGATCGGGATATTTAGAAAGGTTAAGGGGCAAAATCGGTGATTTCTTCTGGTGGATCCAGCGACGGGCTTGGGCTAGAGCGGGAGCGCGCGCTCGGGCACGACCGTCTTCATGACCAATGTCGAAGTCAGGCGGAGCACGCCCGGAAGCCTCGAGAGCCGCTGGTCTTAGAGACGCTGGAAATCCGGCAGGTCGCGGCAGACGACTTGAATCAGATAGTCGGGTCTGGCTGGGCGTCGGGTTGCTTTGCGCGCCGCCCGCCCCGAACGCTGATGCCCGGGCGCAATCTCGGTCGCGGTGGACCTGGTTGTCCAAGGGCTTTTGCATCGGCGGCCTCAACCCAAAGGCCCTGCTCCTGTTTCTGGCGCTCCTGCCGCAGTTCGCGCAGCACGACGCCTCGTGGCCGACGCCGCTCCAACTCGCACTTCTCGGCCTGGTTCAGGTCTGCAATTGCGCCCTGGTCTATAGCTCGGTCGCGATGTGCTCGAATGCCGTCCTGCGGACCTCGCCGCGCACGGCGAAGGTCATCGGCCGGCTCTCCGGCGCCATCATGATCCCGCTCGCTGTCGGCTTGATGAGTGGCCGGTTCGCTTGAGGCGCCGGTTCGCCCGAGGCGCCCGCCCGCCTGCGCTCAACCTTCCTTCGGCGGTGCGGGGTCAACCAGCTCTTTCAGCGGATAGCCGGCGAACTTCTTGGTCTCGGACATGATGACGTTGGTCGTCACCGAGGCGATGTTGGGCTCGGCTTCAATGAGCTCGTTGTGCAGCGAGACGTAGTCGCCGACGCTTCGGCAGACGAAATGGACGATGTAGTCGAAGTTGCCGGAGATCTGGTAGCACGCGATCGCCTGGGGCGTCGCCTCGATCAGCTTCTCAAAGGCACCCTGCTGCACCCTTCCGTGCTTGTGCAGCGTGACGAAGCTCAGGACTTCGACATGATCGGTCAATTTCGCGAGGTCGATATCGGCGCGGTAGCCCTGGATCACCTTCTGCTTCTCGAGGTCGCGGTGCCGGGCGTGGCAGGGGCTGGCCGAGAGCCCGACCTTGCCGGCGAGATCGAGATTGCTCATGCGGCCGTCGGCCTGCAGGGCCGCCAGGATCTTCAAATCCATGCGGTCGATCTTCTGGGCCTTGGCCATTACCCTTCCCGTCCCCTGTCCCGCTTTTCGCACAGTGGCTTTTACAAACCTGTGGCAAATGGCTTATACAGCCTCGATCCCGCCGCAAGCCAGCATCCGAAGCCAGATCGAGACCCGATGAAGCCTGAATTCGACCTGAAGGCGCATATCCGCCACGTCCCGGATTTCCCGAAGCCGGGCATCCTGTTCTACGACATCTCGACC
Source organism: Candidatus Cybelea sp. (assembly GCA_035542015.1). GTDB lineage: Bacteria > Pseudomonadota > Alphaproteobacteria > Dongiales > Dongiaceae > Dongia. The sequence continues at coordinate 9,730 of DATKMF010000062.1, read as the reverse complement.
CTGCTCATTCACCCCGAGGCATGGCGCGAGACGGTCAATCGCCTGAAGACCGCGATCGAGCCCTACAAGCCGCACAAGCTGGTCGGGATCGAGAGCCGCGGCTTCCTGGTCTCGGCCCCGCTCGCCTATCTGCTCGGTGTCGGCTTCGTGATGGTCAGGAAGCGCGGCAAGCTCCCGGGCGAGGTGATCCGGCACAACTACGATCTCGAATACGGCCAGGACGTGGTCGAGGTTCAGGCCGACGCGATCGAGCCCGGCGAGCGCGTCGTGGTGCTGGACGACCTGCTGGCGACCGGCGGCACCATGGGCGCCGCGATCCAGCTCCTGCGCCGGGTCGGCGCCGACGTGGTGGCGTCGGCCGCGATCATCGAGCTCTCGTTCCTCACCGGGCGCACCAGGCTCGACGTGCCCTTCAGTTCGGTCCTCTCGTACGACAGCTAGGCCAGCCTGCGAGCAGCGTTGGCGGCGAAGCGCAGCAGCGCGTGATCGCTGCCGCGCGGGCCGATGAAGGAGAGACCTACCGGGGCGCCATGGACTTGACCCGCCGGGATCTGCACTTGGGGCACGCCGGTCATGTTGGCGATCGTCGTCAGATTGAGGGTGCGGTCGCGGAAGCGGAGCGATTCCGCAGAGGACTGAGTCTTCAAGGGCGCGATGTCGCCCGCCGTCGGGATCAGCATCACGGCGCCATCGGCGAGAAGCTCATCGACGATCGAACGGATGCGCGACCGCAGCGCAGCCTCGCCCTGATCCGGCTTGGAAGCGGTCTCCTTGGCGAGGGCAAAGCGCTCGGCGATCTCCGGGCCGAAGCGCGGCTTCGTCCGGTCGATCCAGGCGCCGTGCACCGCCCAGATCTCCCGCATCTGCAGGGTGCGGAAGGCGAGGCGCCAGGATTCCAGCCCGCCGGAGGTGCCCGCGAGATCGATGGTCGCGCGCCGCGGGAGGCCGAGGCGATCGGCTGTGGCGTGCAGCACGCTGCGCACCTCAGGATCGGGCATCGCCCAGGCATCTGTTGGGAGCAGCACGATGCGGCCGAGCTTGGCCGTGTCCTCCGGCAGCAGCACCTCGCCCACACGGGCGAGCAGGCCTGCGTCGCGGGCGAACCAACCGACCGTGTCGAAGCTCGGCGCCAAGGGCATCACGCCGGAGAGGTCGACCGCGCCGTGGCTCGGGCGGATGCCGCAGATGCCGTTGAGGCAGGCGGGGATGCGGACCGAGCCGCCGGTGTCGCTGCCGAGGGCGAAATCCGCGGCGGCGTTGGCGACGGCGGAAGCCGAGCCGCTGGAGGAGCCGCCGGGAATGCGATCGGGTGCGGCACCATTGCGCGGCGTGCCGTAGTGGAAGTTCTGGCCGTTCAGACTGAAGGCGAGCTCGTCGGTCAAGGTCTTGCCCACCAGCGTGGCGCCCGCCTCGATCAGACGCGTGACCGCGGGCGCGGTGCGCGCGGCCGGCGGATGCGTGGCGAGCCAATCCGGGTTGCCGCAGCAGCAGATCTGCCCTTCGACATCGAAGATGTCCTTGGCCGCGAAGCCGAGGCCGGCCAGCGGGCCGTCGGAGCGACCCGGGATCCGGATGTCGACATGCCGGCAGAAGGCGTTGAGCGATTCACGGTCGGATGGGGGCTGCACGGTCATGCCATTGGATTACACTGGCGGGCATGCCGAAGCAAAGCGCCGGATTGCTGCTCTATCGCCGCAAAGCACACTCGCATGAGGTGCTGCTCGCGCATCCCGGCGGGCCGTTCTGGGCGAAGAAGGATCTCGGCGCCTGGTCGGTGCCGAAGGGCGAGTTCGCGGCGGATGAGCTGCCGCTCGCCGCGGCCCGGCGCGAGTTCGCCGAGGAGATCGGGCCGGCACCTTCAGGCGAACCGATCGTGCTCACGCCGGTGAAGCAGAAGGGCGGCAAGACGGTGCATGCCTTCGCGCTCGAAGGCGACTTCGACGCGGACAAGTTCGTGAGCAACACGTTCGAGATCGAATGGCCGCCGCGTTCGGGCCGGAAGCAGAGCTTCCCGGAAGTGGACCGCGCGGCGTGGTTCGATCTCGCCGAAGCCAGGCGCCGCATCCAGCTGGGGCAGCTGCCGATCCTGGATGAGCTGGAAGAGAGACTCCGTCAGGGGTGAGATACGCGGTGCGCTCCTCTGCAGCCGCGGTGCATTTAGAGCCAGCGCCGGGTCGAACGGTTGCATTTGACGGCGCTGCAACGCTGGATCACGCGTGCATTCAGGTCATCGCGGCATCACGGCTGCAATGCCCCCACCTTCCTCCCCCTGAAGGGCCTGGATGAGAAGGAAGACCCTGGCTTCACTGGTCGTGCTCGGTGTCGTTGCGGGAACGGCATGGGTTCCCGACGGTGACCTGGCGCCGGGTGTGGCACTCGGCGAGGCGGTCGATTCGGTGCAGCAGGCGGTGAAGGCGGTGGGGGCGCCGGCCGCCCTCTTCGGCACCTTCCAGGGCAATGCTCAGGCCTTCCAGGATTCGCTGAAGACCGAGCCTATCTGATCCTCGCCGCCGTCCTCACGGTCTACATCATTCTCGGCGTGCTCTATGAGAGCTACATCCACCCGCTACCATTCTCTCCACCCTGCCCTCGGCCGGCCTGGGTGCGCTCTGGATGCTGCGCCTCTTCCACACCGAGCTCTCGATCATCGCCCTGGTCGGCATTCTGCTGCTGATCGGCATCGTGAAGAAGAACGGCATCATGATGGTGGACTTCGCCATCGCCGCCGAGCGCAACGAAGGAAAATCGCCGGAGGAATCGATCCGCCAGGCCTGCCTGCTCCGCTTTCGCCCGATCATGATGACCACGATGGCGACGCTGCTGGGCGCTGTTCCCCTCGCCTTCGGCACCGGCACCGGCTCCGAGCTCCGTCAGCCGCTCGGCATCACCATGATCGGCGGGCTGGTGGTGAGCCGGGCGCTTACCCTGTTCACCACGCCGGTCGTCTATCTCCATCTCGACCGCGTCAATCACTGGCTCGGGCGGTTCCGGCCGGGGGCGAAGAAGACGCCGCGGCTGGCGGCGGGGGAGTAGCAGCGTTCGATCGCGCCGTGCGCTTCTGTACCTGAATTGTGATATGAATTGCGTTGCCGGGCGCGGGCCCCGCGCAGGGATGGCTGTCTTCCCCGGATCGGCAGGGCGATTTTGTGAGACCGGAAACGCACTACGCCAGGAGCGGCGATGTGATGATCGCTTACCAGGTGACTGGAAGCGGTGAAAACACACTGGTCTTCGCCCCAGGCAACCTGTCTCACCTGGATCTGGATTGGGAATTTCCCCTTCGGGCCGAATTCTTTGAGCGTTTGAGCTCCATGTTCCGGCTGATCCGCTTCGACAAGCGGGGCACGGGATTGTCCGATCGTCCCACGACGATGGCAACGCTGGAACAGCGCTCCGATGACATCCGCGCCGTGATGGACGCCGCGAGCGTCGACTCCGCAATCGTGCTTGGAAACTCGGAAGGCGCGTCGATGGCGGCGATGTTTGCTGCGACCCATCCTCAGCGCACTCGGGCGCTCGTGATCTGGGGCGCCATGGCGCGGTTCGTCGCGACGGAAGACCATCCTTGGGGCTTGGCCAGAGCGGAGTATGATCGCATGATCCAGGACGTCCAGGATAACTGGCCGTCCGAATGGTATCTGCGGGGGCCGGGTGCGGGTTTTGGTCCGGATGTCGACGATGCGTTCATCCAGGCTTCCATGCGCTACTGCCGTGCCGCCGCGAGTCCTTCCGCCGTTGCGGCCTATGAGAGGATGAACGCCGAGATCGACATCCGTCCTATCCTGGGTGCGATCAGGGTTCCGACGCTCGTCATGAATCGCGTGGGTGACCCGGTGGCGTCGTGCGATGCCGCACGAGACCTGGCGAGCCGGATTCCCGGAGCGCGCTTCGTCGCCTTTCCCGGCACGGTACACCCGATCGCGGCGTTGGCGCCGGAAAAGGTCCTGGCCGAGATCCAAGCGTTTGTCACCGGCGTCCGCCCGGTCGAGGTGGACGATCGCGTCCTCGCGACGGTTCTGTTCGTCGATATCGTCCAGTCGACCGAAGCATTGAGCGCAATCGGAGACAGCGCGTGGAAGGTTCGATTGGAGGGCTACTATCGAATCGTGCGCGGCGAGCTCACGCGCTATCGCGGCCGGGAAGTCAGCACAGCCGGAGACGGATTCATGGCGAGCTTTGACGGCCCCGCGCGCGCCGTTCGATGCGCGCTGGCCGTGGCGGCCGCAGTCAGGCCCCTCGGCCTCGCGGTGCGTGCCGGACTGCACACGGGAGAGGTCGAGCTGATGGGCGACAACATCGGCGGCATCGCGGTGCACATTGCCGCGCGAATCGTCGCGGAAGCAAGCGCCGACGAAGTGGTCGTCTCCAGCACGACCAAGGACCTGGTCGCGGGTTCCGGACTTGCGTTCGAGCGCCGCGGGATCAAACCGCTGAAAGGCGTCCCCGGCGAATGGGCGCTTTTCGCCGCGGCGGGGTGACGCGGGAAATTCCACTCTGACCCTGTTTTACTCACGCCGGTGAAGCAGAAGAGCGGAAAGACCGTGCATGCCTTTGCGCTCGAAGGCCACATCGATGCGGACCGGATCCGAAGCAACACCTTCGAGATCGAATGGCCTCCGCGCTCGGGCAAGATGCAGAGTTTCCCGGAAGTCGATCGCGCCCAGTGGTTCGGCCTGGCCGAAGCGCGGCAGCGCATTCAGCCCGGACAGCTGCCGATCCTGGACGAGCTGGAAGAGAAGGTTGGCGGCGTTTGAGGGACGCGTGAAATACTTCATCCGCCAGGGAGAGGAGCCGCTGCCTTCAGGTGCTACTGCCGTCGTCCGGGTTCTTCGGATGCGCTGGTGCCGCGTCCGGCGAAGGGTGGAGGCGGCGGATGATGATGTCGCCGTTGGGGAGGACTTCGGGCGGGGCGTATTGCGGGACGGATTTCACGAAGAGGTCCAGCGCCTGCATGATCTTGGCCAGGCCCTCGACCGCCAGCTGCTGGGCGGCGTCGGGGCTCGGCGTGGTCGGGGTCTGATCCTGGGCGAGCGCCATGGGCGCCGTCGCCAAAGCGGCGACCAAGGCGGCGGCCAAGCGGCCCTTGAACCGAAGCATCCGGTCTCTCCTCACCATCCACCGCCCATGATGCGCCAAATCTTGCCCGAATTGTGGCGCATTCCGCTCACGAATCGCTGACAAACAAAGGGCCGGCGCCGAGGGGTGGCGCCGGCCTCCAGAGGCTCCTGGGTCCCGCTATGGGGACGGCGGGTTATTGGACCCAGGAGAGTGGAAATGAGGGGGCGGAACTGGAGGTGCCCGACAGGGACCGGACGAAACGCACGGGCGCTTGTCCCCTGCCCCTTCCGTCCGTCTCCCATCATGTGACGCCCGTCACGCTGCAAGCGCCAAGCTAGTTTTGGCGATGGCGAGCTCTCCGGCGCAGATTCCTCAGAGGGCACATGAAGTGGAAGTTTATATTTTAATTTCAGAATGATGCCAGGCTTGTCTCGAATGAGGCCTGAGCACAGATCGGGTCACAGTCCACAGCTCCATAGGCGCGGAATGTTGCAAATCTCGCATCCGTTCGGGCTCCTGATGATGGATTTGCGAGAAGCTGGAAGCCATTCGGCGGTCGCACTTGAACGAGTGCCGCGGGCGCGGCGACAGACCAGCGATGCCGGGCCGCGCCGCGGAAGGTGGGACCGGAAATGTGGGGCGGGCGCCAGGGGCCCTAATAGGAATCGGCGGCAAATCCTTCCGCTCATGCCAGGAGATTTGAGATGAGTGGATCGAAGTCCAAGAAGACCCAGAAGCCTGCCGACAAGCTGACGAAACCCGGCAAGACTTCGGTCGAGCTTTCCGAGTCGGCGCTCGACAAGACCTCGGGCGGCGCCGTGTTCCCGAGCGGCCCGTCCTCCTATCTGAAGATCGAGCAGACCAACAATCCCGGCGCGCTGGTCCCGGCGGTTCAGCTGAAACTGTAACCAGCGGGATTTGGAAAGCGGGCGGGCGGCGCGGGGGTGCCGCCCGCCCGCTTCCGTCTTGGCGTCTACTTCGGCAGCGTGTAGGCGATCACGTAGTCGCCGATCTTGGTGCCGAAGGAGCCGTGGCCGCCGGCGGCGGTGACTACATATTGCTTGCCGTTCGCGGCGTAGCTCATCGGTGTCGATTGGCCGCCGGCGGGGAGGCGGTCTTCCCAAAGCTCGTGGCCGTCGCGGACGTCGTAGGCGCGGATGTAATAGTCCTCGGTCGAGGTGAGGAAGGCGACGCCGCCCGCGGTGGTGAGTGGGCCGCCGAGGCTCGGCACGCCGAGTTTCAACGGGATCGGCAGCGGGGCCACGTCCTGGATCGTGCCATTCCGGTGCATCCAGGCGATCTTCATGGTCTTCAAATCGATCGCCGCCATATAGCCCCAGGCCGGCCGAAGGCAGGGGATCCCGATCGGCGACAGGAAGGGATGCAGCACCACGCCGTAGGGCGTGCCGTACATCGGCTGCACCCCGAGCTCGGTGCCCGAAGGATGCGCGTCGTTCGGAGCCGCCGGGTTGTCGGGCCCGCGCGGGATCAGCTTGGAGACGAAGGGGATCCCGATCGGGTTGGCGATCACGATCTGGCGCACCGGATCGACCGCGACGCCGCCCCATTCGAACATGCCGAGATTGCCGGGGAAGACCAGGGTGCCCTGCTCCGAGGGCGGGGTGAACGGGCCCTCGTAGCGCATCCGGTGGAACATGATGCGGCAGGCAAGCTGGTCGAAGATCGTGGCGCCCCACATGTCCGCGCCGCGCAGATTGAGCGCCGGACGGAAGGTGAGCTGCGAATGGGGCTGGGTCGGCGACAGGCGGTCGCCCTGCGCCGGTCCTTGCGGCACGGCGAGCTCCGGCGCCGGCACGATCGGCTTGCCGTCGCGCCGGTCGAGCACGAAGAGGTCGCCGGTCTTCGAGGGCTGCAGCACCGCAGGCGTGCCGTCCGAAAGATCGACCAGGCTCGGCTGGGCCGGCAGGTCCATGTCCCAGAGGTCGTGATGCACGGCCTGGAAGTTCCAGACACGCTTGCCGGTGTTGATGTCGAGGGCGATCAATGAGCTCGAATAGCGCTCGGCCAAGGGCGTGCGGTTGCCGCCCCAGATATCGGGCGACTGGACGCCGGTCGGGATATAGATGAGGCCGAGCTTCGGATCGTAGGAACTGACGATCCAGGAATTGGGCGAGTTGTTGGTGTAGGTGTGGCCCTCGGAGGGGAGCGCGTTCTCGTCGGCGGCGCCGGAATCCCAGGCCCAGACCAGTTTGCCGGTATAGATGTCGAAGCCGCGCACCACACCCGACGGCTCCTGGGTCGAGTAGTTGTCGATGACCGAGCCGGCGATGACGATGATCTTGTCGCTGACGACGGGCGGCGAGGTGGGCTCGTAGAAGCCCGAGGTGGTGACGCCCATCCCCTGCTCCAGGGTGAGCGTGCCCTTGTCGGCGAAGGACTGGCAGAGCGCGCCGCTGTCGGCATTGAGCGCGATCATCCTTCCGTCGTTCACCGGGAGGAAGATGGTGCGCAGGCAGTCGGTCGGCGCCGGCGCGCCCGTCGTGTCGACGGCCCCTTGCGCCGCCTCGTGGTAGGAGACGCCGCGGCAGGTCAGGTGCTGGAAGGTCGGGTTGTCCTGGACCTTGGGGTCGTAGCTCCATTTCAATTTGCCGGTGGCGGCGTCGAGCGCGAACAGGCGCTGGTGCTGGGAGCAGAGATAGAGCGTGTCCTTGACCTTGATCGGCGTCACCTCGAACGTGGTCTCGCCGGGATCGTTCTTGCCCGGGAGGTCGCCGGTGCGGAAGGTCCAGGCGACCTTGAGCTGCGCCGCATTCTCCGGCGTGATCTCCTTCAGCGGCGAATAGCGCTGCCCGGCCTCGGTGCGGCCATAGGCGCGCCAGTCCTCGTCCGGCTGATCGCTCTGTTCCTGCGCCGGCGGCGGCGCGCTCGCAGCTTCGATCGTGCCGCTGATATCGCGCGCGTCGGTGAAGAGGCCGATCGCGAGCACGACGACGCTGGCGGCGACGCCGAGCCAGAGCGGCAGGACCGCGCTGCGACCGGACCTGGGGTCACCGCGGCCGAGGCCGCGCCGGACCCAGGGCGTCAGCAGCCAGAGCGCCATCGGGAAGACCACGTCGCCGCGGGCGGCCAGCGGCCACCAGTCGAAGCCGATCTCGGCGATGGCCCAGATCAGCGTGCCGACGAGCACCACAGCGAAGAGCCAGAGCGCCTCGCGCCTTCCCGCGAACAGCAGAAATCCGGTGAGGAGAATGCCGAGCCCGGCCAGGAGATAGAACCAGGCGCCGCCGAGCGCGATCAGCCATGCGCCGCCGCCCCCGATGGCAAGGCCGATCACGGCGTAGACGATGCCGGTGATCTGGGCGGTGAGGCGCGATCGCGGCGAAGGGGCCGCAGATCCCCGCTGCGTCTCGGTCATGACGATCCTCCTCTCAGAACTTCAGGTCGGTCTTCAGGCCGATGATCCAGACATCCTTGTTGTGGCTCGTGCCGCCTGGATCACTGATGTACTGGATGTTGGGCCGCGCGACGAACCAGTTGGTCGCCTGCAGGCCGTAGTACAGCTCCACGGCATATTCGGCGCCCTGCACGTCCGCGGGATTTCCCGGCCCGGCGTGGTTCACCAGCTCCTCGCCATGCGCGACGTTGCCGTTGACGTGGGTCCGGCCGACGGCAAGGCCGATCTCATCCGCCGGGCGCGCATCGAAGACGCCCTTGGCCGTCATGCCGACGGCGATCTGGTTGTCGAGCGTCGAGGTGCGCCGGTCGGCGAAGGTCACGTTCAGGAAGAGGTTGAGGCCGCGGGTGGCATCATCGCCGTCGAAGCGCATCACCTGCTGCAGGAAATTGACGTAGACGCCATACCTTCCGTGACGACGCGCGGGCGAGAGGCCGGTGAGGACGGCAGGGTCGTGGTTCTTGTCGTCGAACACGTCGTTCGCATCCGAGTTGTCGTACCAGGCGCCGAGCTTGTAGCTGCCGCCCAGCTGCTGCGGGCCGACCTTGGGCGACCACTGGAGCTCGATCGGAACCATGACGCCGGTGGTGCCGGCCGGAATGATCGGCAGCACGGCGTCGGTCGTGTCCAGGAAATGCGGGTTCACCTGGTAGGCGCCGGCCTGGAAGGAGACCTGGTCGGTGAAGTTGAGCTTGACGCGGGTCGCCCACTGGCTGACCGGCCAGTTGAACCAGTAGTTGCCGACGAGGTTGCCCGGCTGCGAGCCGCAGAAGGTGAGATTCATGAACGCGCAGTCGAACGCGGCGAAATCCTCGCCCATGGTCAGCCGCCCGAGCTTCCAGTCCAGGAACTTGTCGAAATACTTCTGGTCGTACCAGAACTGGGTCAGACGCCAGGTCTGGCCGCGGCCGAACACCTCCTGCACCTGCTGCAAGGTGCCCAAATGCGCGTCGTCGCTGAGGTTCCGCCCGTTGCGCTTGGTGATGGCGAGCTTGAACTCGGCGTCATGGAGCGCCAGAAGGTGATCGAGATCGAAGTCTCCGGTGAAGGCCCATTGATCGTCGTAATCGACGAGATGCTTGGTTCCGCCGGTCGCGTTGTAGGCGTTCTCCGAGATGTAATCGACCCCGAGATTGACGCCGGCTTGCTCGAGTTTCGTGCGATACCCGCCCCAGTCTCCGGTGGCCCCGCTTCCGGCGAGATATTGCTTCAGGGCATCGTCAGCACGGGCGCTCGCGCTCGCGGCCAGAACCGTCA
>DATKMF010000061.1:0-5158 GCA_035542015.1 Candidatus Cybelea sp. | reverse complement strand
GCTCGTCATGAGTGCGCTCGTTGTTTGCGGATTCTCGGCGGGTGCCGGTGCATCGGCGAGCTATCGCTTCATCCACACGCATCATTCGGCGCCTGCAGCGAGGCAGCCGTAGCGATCACGGCCGCGCAACCCGCGCCATCTGCGCCCGCCGCCACTCCGCCCAGGCGAAGAACGCGATGGCGGCGAGGATGATGGTGAGGCCGAGGGCTTCGACCGGGGGCGGGCGTTCGCCCAACTGGATCCAGCTCGAGGCGAGGCCGAGCGCCGGGGCGAGCAGGATGCCGAGGGCGACGGTGCCGGCTTCCAGGCGCGAGATCAGCAAGAACCAGAAATAGACGGCGAAGGCGGTCGCCAGCAGCGTCGTGTAGGTGAGTGCCAAGATGAAGGCCGGCGTCCATTGGATGGCGCCTTCGCCGGGCAGGAACGGGATGAAGATCGCCATGAAGATCCCGCCGATCAGCAGCTGCCATCCAGCGAAGACCGTGGGCGCGTCGCCGCTCCTGGCGAAGCTGCGCTGATAGAGGAGGATGCCCGAGGCCCAGACCACGCCGGCACCGACGGCGAGCAGCACCGGCCCCAGCTGCGCGCGGCCGCCGGCGAGCGCCACCAGGAGCGTGCCGGCGGCGGCTATGATCGCCGCGATCCAGCGCCGCGGTCCCGCGCGGTCGCCGAGGAAGAGCAAGCCCAGCAGCAAGACCCAGAACGGCATGGTGTAGGTGAGCACGGCGCTCTTGCCCGCCTCGCCGAATTTGACCGCGATGGCGCCGAGGCCGAAATTGCCGCTGGTCTGGACGATGCCGACCAGGATCGCCGCACCCGGCGCCTTCAACCTGAGACTGCTCCCACGCAATTTTGCGAACAGCAGGATCAGCGGAGCCGCGATCAGGCAGCGGATCGCGCTGTAGGTCATGGCGCCGCAATAGGTGAGGCCGATCTTCATCACCGCCCAGTGATAGCCCCAGATCACCGAGAGGCCGAGGATGATGGCGAGCGAGGCGCCGAGGGAGAGCTTTCTGGCCGCGGGCGCCAGTGCGGACTCGGCAGGCATCGCGCTTATTCTTCCTGCGGAATGGTGATGGTCGCCGGCCCCTTGCTCGGCTGGGTCAGAACCATCATGGCGATCGCGACCAGGATCAGCGCCATGCCGATCGTGTCGGTGAGGCTCGGGCGCTCGCCGAGCTGGATCGAGCCGGCGACGACGCCGACCAGCGGCACGATCAGCACGATCAGCGAGAGCGTGTTCGCTTCGATGCGCCGCTGCAGGGTGAACCAGATCAGGAAGGCGCCCGCGGTCGCCGGGCCGACGTTATAAAGCACGGCGAGGATGAAGGCCGGCGTCCATTGCAGCGGCGCCTCGGGCACGATGAGCGCCGCGATCCCCAGCAGCGCGCCGCCGATGACCATTTGCCAGGTGGTGAGGACGACCGTGTCGATACCTTCCGGATGGCGGCGCAGCAAACCCTGGGTGATGACGACTCCCACACCCCAGGAGAAGCTGGCACCGAGCGCGAACAGCACCGGCTCGAGCGAGCCCGCCTTGCCGCCCAGGAAAGCCATGAGGACGATGCCGGCGAGTGCCACCGCCGTCGCCAGCCATTGGCCGGCGCGCGGCCGCTCGTCGAAGAAGAGAAAGCCGAGGATCATCACCCAGATCGGCAGCGTGTAGTTGAGGACGGCGCTCTTACCCGCCTCGCCGCTGCGCAGCGCCATGGCGATCGAGCCTTGCGCGCCCGCGGTCTGGAAAAGGCCGATCGCCGCGACGGTCAGGGGCTCGACGATCCGGAAGCTGCGGCGCATCGCCAACAGCACGGCGACCAGGATCGCGGCGCCCCCGATCATGCGCACCGCGCCGAAGGCGACCGGGCCGGAATCGGCGATGCCGATCTTCAGCACCACCCAGTTGTAGCCCCAGAGCAGCGCCAGCCCGAGCAGCAGCAGGATCGATCCGCCGGTCGAAGCGCCGCGGGACTTGGCCATGTCGAACAAGGGAACCCTCGGTGGTTAGTCGCCGGTCACCAGGCGCTCGACCAGCTGCCTCACCGTGGGGATGAAGCCGTTGGCGTAGAAGGGGTCGTCGCGGAAGCGGTAGGCGTTGTGGCCGGCGAACATCAGCTGGTCGTCGATCCGGTCGGAATGGCTGATCTCCTGCAAGGTCTTCTGGATGCAGAAGCTGCGAGGGTCGGCTTTGCGGCCGGTGGAGCCCTGCTCGTTCTGCGACCAGTTGGAGAACTGGCAGGCCGAGAGGCAGCCCATGCAGTTGATCTGGTCGGTCAGGATCTCGTTGGCCTTCTCCGCCGTCACGAAGATCAGTGTCGAATCCGGAGTGCGCAACGCCTCGGTGAAGCCCGCGTCGACCCAACCCTGGGCGCGGAGCTTGTCGGCGCCGGTCAAGTAGACGAGCCGACCGCGGGCGCCGACCGGGAACGGCCATTCATGCTCGCCGACCTTGCTCTGGCTGTAGGCGACCTGGCGTTCGCCGCGCTCCTTGAGCTCCTGCAGGAAGGGATTGGTGACGGCCGAGGAGTAGAAGCCGGTCGGGCTGAAGCGGTTCAGGAACACGTCGCCTTCATGCAGGTTGAGCAGCCGCTTCTTCCAGGCGTCGGAGATCGGGCTCTCCTGAGTCAAAAGCGGGCGCGTACCGAACTGGAACGCGATCGGCCCGAGCTCAGGATTGCCGATCCAATCCCCCCATTCGCGCAGGAACCAGACGCCGCCCGCCATCAGGATCGGCGTCTCCCTGAGGCCGCATTCGTCGCGCATCAGCTTGCGCAATTCGGCGACGCGCGGCAACGGCGGCTGGGGCAGCAGCGGATCCTCGACATTGGAGAGGCCGTTATGCCCGCCGGCGAGCCACGGGTCCTCATAGACCACGCCGCCCAGCCAGTCCTGGAACTTGTGATAGGCGCGTTTCCACAGCGCGCGGAAGGCGCGGGCCGAGGAGACGATCGGATAATAGTGTACGCCGTAGTGGGCGCAGATCTCGGCGATGCGATAGGGCATGCCGGCGCCGCAGGTGACGCCGTGGATCAGGCCCTTGGCGCCTTCGAGCACGCCATGTAGCACGCGTTCCGCCCCGGCCATCTCCCAGAGCACGTTCATATGGATGCGGCCGTTGCCGTTCGATGCCTCGTAGGCGATCCGGGCCTGGGTGATGCCGCCCTTGATCGCATAGGCCAGCAGCTCCTCATGCCGCTCGCGCCGGGTCTTGCCGTGATAGATCTGCGCGATGCGGTGGCCCTCGGCGTCGTAGGAATCCGCGTTGACGCCGGAGAACGTGCCGACGCCGCCGGCGGCCGCCCAGGCGCCGGAGGATTCGCCGTTCGAGACCGAGATGCCCTTGCCGCCTTCCACCAGCGGCAGCACCTCGCGCCCCGACATCACCAGCGACTTCAGTGGTTTCAAGCTAAGGCTCCCTCGAAGACATCGTCATGCCCGGGCTTGACCCGGGCATCTCGCGCCGCGTCCGGCAGATTGCCGGGTCGAGCCCGGCAATGACGGCTGGAAAGGGAATTATACCCCTTTGCCCAACCGGGCCAAGACGGCGCCCGGGGCGTCGGTGAAGACGCCGTCTGCCCCCCATTCGATGAGGCGCGCGGCGCGCTCCGGCGCGTTGACGGTCCAGACCAGCACGCCGTAGCCCGGCTGCTTCAGCTCGGCCATCCAGGGCTGGGTTGCGTGGTCGTTGTCGATGTTGATCGTACTGGCGGCGATGCCTCGCGCCTGGGCCAGCCAATCGACCGGCCGGCCGCCGATCAGGAGACCGCGCGGAAACTCCGGTGCCTCGGCATGGGCCGCGCGCAGGCATTCCAGCTCGAAGCTGGAGATCAGCGGCTTCGGCTTCGACGCCGGCCAGGTGCGGCGCAGCTCCGCCATCACCGCCTTGGTGGTCTCCGCATTGCGGCTCGAGCCCTTGATCTCGACATTGCACATCATGTCGAGCTCGGTCAGCAGCGCCACGGTCTCGGCGAGCGTCGGCAGCTTGGCACCGGTGAACTTCGCGCCGAACCAGAAGCCGGCGTCGAGCTTCTTCAGCTCGGCCATGGTCTGCGCATGGGCCGGGCCCTTGCCGTCGGTGGTGCGGTCGAGCGTGTCGTCGTGCATCACCAGGATCTGGCTGTCCTTGGTGAGGCCGACGTCGAACTCGACCCACTTCGCCCCTTGCGCCGCTGCCTCGCGGAAGCTCTCCAGCGTGTTCTCCGGCGCCGAGAGCGCCGCGCCGCGATGGCCGATCACTTTTGGCAGGTTGAGATTCATGCGGATAGACCCGTAGGTGTTCGCTCTCTCCTTTCCCCGCCCCAATCTTGGGGGCGGGGAAAGAGACCGTAGCCTCTCATGCAGTTCGCACCGATGCGATCCGCGTCTTACTCCGACGCGCTCTGCCTATCTGCATTGCGCTGGGCGCGGCGTTCGGCGTCCTGCTGGGCGATCTGATCGGTGATGTCGGCGCCGGTCGCCTGGTCCACCACCTTCATCGAGAGCTTGACCTTGCCGCGATCGTCCATGCCGATGACCTTGACCTTCACCGACTGGCCGACGGCGACCACGTCGCCCACCTGCTTCACCCGCTGCGGGGCGAGCTCGGAGATGTGCACCAAGCCGTCGCGCGATCCGAGGAAGTTCACGAAGGCGCCGAAGTCCATGATCTTCACGACCTTGCCGTCGTAGATCACGCCCACTTCAGGCTCGGCGACGATGCCGCGGATCCAGTTGATCGCGGCGTTCGCGGCGTTGGCGTCGACCGCCGCCACCTTGATCGTGCCGTCGTCCTCGATGTCGATCTTGGCGCCGGTCACCTCGGTGATCTCGCGGATCACCTTGCCGCCGGTGCCGATCACTTCGCGGATCTTGTCCTTCGGGATGTTGATCACGGTGATGCGCGGGGCGTTCTGATTGACCGTGTCGCGGGCGCCGGTCAGCGCCTTCGCCATCTCGCCGAGGATGTGCAGCCGGCCGCCTTTCGCCTGGTCGAGCGCGATCTGCATGATCTGCGAGGTGATCGAGGTGATCTTGATGTCCATCTGCAGGGCGGTGATGCCCTGGTCGGTGCCGGCGACCTTGAAGTCCATGTCGCCGAGATGATCCTCATCGCCGAGGATGTCGGACAGCACGGCGAAGCGGTTGCCCTCCTTGATGAGGCCCATGGCGATGCCGGCGACCG
>DATKMF010000060.1:0-7125 GCA_035542015.1 Candidatus Cybelea sp. | reverse complement strand
CTGAGCGTAGATCGCCGAGGGCGAGCCCGTGACCGCAGCCCTGATTTGGCTGGGCGGAAGCTGGAAGTTGCCGCCGCCAGCGGCTGTGAGCGTGGTATCGGTGCCGACGTCGATCGGCGTCGTGCCGTCCGGCCCGAGCTTCTGCAGCCTCACCGTGCCGCCATTGAATGTCCCGACGGCTTCGAACGTTCCGGACCCTCCGCGCCAGGTCGTCCATGGACCGGTCGCGGAGCCGTTGGAAATCAGCGTCAACGATTGCGTGTTCATTCTCTCGGTCTCCTGCGGTCCTTGAGGATCGGTTGATCGGTTGCGATCGCACGATCCGTCCGGGGCGTGACGGATGCCGCGTCGCCGACCTCTCCAGCCTCGGCACGAGGTCCGCGGCGGCCAGGCAGCGCGGGCTTGCGCGGCGGCGTCTCACTGGCCACTGGTCAGCATCCGCGTGCCGATGAGCTCGTTGGTGACGCCGCCGGTGCCGGTCAGCTGCGTGCCGGTGACGCCCGCCATGAGCGCGCGACGCTTGCGCTCCTCTTCCTCGCGAAGCTGCAAGGCTTCCGCGGCGTCGGCACGCGTGGGTGCTGGCTGGATCTGCGGCTTTGGATGATGAAAGAGATCGCCGACGAAGCTCATGGTTCTCTCCTAGGCGCGCCGCGCAAGCAGCGTTGTTCCGGCATAGAGCCCATAGGGGCGGCGGCGATCCTGCAGCATCACGTCCGAGGGCGCGGCTCCCGTGTCGCCGGTCGAGAGCGGATCTTCGGTTGCCGACGGCGCCGTGCCGCGAGGCGCGAGCTGCTGTTCGCCGCGCGCATCGATGTTGTACTTCTCGCGCGGCGCCTCCCAGCGATCGGGCAATTCCGGCGTGCCGCCGGTCAGGTCGTCGATCGCACGGCCGAGCAGCGTGCGCCCATACTGATCGGAGGTTGCGATATTGCCGGCGAGGCCAAGCACGCTGCCCGTTCCGACCGCGACCGCATTGCCGAGGGCCGACAGCACTTGCCCGGCGGAAGGATGGTCATAAGCCGGAACTTTCCCGCCCCCAGGGTCGCTCACTGGACTCTGCGCCCCGGAGCCGCGGTCGCCCCTGCTCTCGCGGTCGGAACCGCCCGCGCCAGGATTGCCGGACCGGCTCGCGCGCGGCCGATCGCCCGGCCCAAAGCCACCTTTGAAAGCCATGAATGCTGCCCTTGCTGCCGAGACCGACGCGGCCGAACCGGCGCGAGGGTCGAATGAAGGGCAGTATAACTTAGTTCAGAAACTTATACAATAGTGTGTGTTTCTGCTGGAACATGGAGCCCAATAGGCTCCCCCTCACCCAAGATAGGCGCCAACCCATAAGGCGCTGGATTCGACTACCGGGCCTTTGACCCGTTCAGGGCTGCCGCGGCGCGAATGAGCATCTTGAACGCAACTTCGTCGATTTCATCGCCCTCATGGATGTCGATCGCGCGCCTGGTGTGCCTTCAAGGCTGGAGTTGAACAGTTTTGCAGGGTCCTTGAGCGACGCGCCCTTGGCGAAAGTCAGCTTCACGACGCTCTTGTAGGTCTCGCCGGTGCAGATGATTCCATCGTGAGACCAGACCGGAACGCCTCTCCACTTCCACTCCTCCACCACCTCAGGGTCGGCCTGTTTGATGAGCGCGCGGATATGGGCGAGCATCTTGCCCCTGCAGTCGCCCAGCTCCCTGATCCGCGCGTCGATCAGCTGGGAAGGGGATTCGCTTTCCGGCGTTGCACCCTTTTTCATAGCGTTGGCACCGCATTCGGCCGTTGCACCATCCTGCGAAGGTACCGATCCCCCAACATCCGCGCCGGCCTGACCGACCAGATTTCGAACCGACGCACCGTTCGGCCCTCCTCACCACCCATACGGCCTGCCGCGGCCCTTCCCGCCCTCTGCGAATCTCCCCCGCTCCGGCATCCTGTGGCGGCTCAAATGGACCGCGACAGCCCGCCATCCGATCCACCACCGGTCTGTGCCGCACGGAGACGCTCGTGGCGAGGCTGTGACCTTGCAATGCCGGCCGTTTGGTCGCAGTCTCGATCGGAAGGGGCAAATCTTCGAACGGACGTCTGGGCATAACGCGAGGAGACGGTTATGGCGCGCGACTGGTTGATCGAAGGCAAGTACATCGAATATTGCAGCTGCGACCTCGGCTGCCCGTGTGAATCGATGGCCGATCCGACCCAGGGCCACTGCACCGGCTTAGTCGGATTCAAGATCGACAAGGGCCATTGCGACGGCGTTAAGCTGGACGGCTTGTCAATCGTCGCCACGTTCTACTTTCCACGCGCCATTCATCATGGCCAGGGGATCATGCATCCGATCATCGACGAGCGCGCCAGCGAAGCCCAGAGAGAGGCGTTGTTCTATATCCTGTCCGGGGCGGACCAGCGGCCCGGCACCATGTTCCAGATATTCTCGACGATCATCGAGACCATCAAGGATCCGCTGTTTGCTCCGATCACCTTCGAATGGGACCTGGACAAGCGGCGCGCCCGCATCGAGGTGCCGTCGGCGGTGCGCGCGCATAGCGAATCTATCCGCAACCCGGTCACCGACGCGGAGCATCAGATCATCACCGTTCTGCCGAACGGCTGGGTGTTTCACGAGGCAGAGAATGTCGCCGGTTTCGCCAAGAGCACCGACGTGATCAAGTTCGACTTGAACCGCCGGCATAGTTCGATGGCACACGTCGCCTGGAACCCGAACGGCCTCGTGCACAGTTACAAGGAATACCAGCAGAAGTTCGGTCGGCCTTAAGGCGCGCACCCGGAGGGCGAGCTTGCTGGAAACCGTGCTGCGGCGCGACCGAGCGGTATTGGTCGCAGGGTTGGTCGTGATCATCGCTCTTGCCTGGGGCTGGTTGCTGGCTGGCGCGGGCATGGAGACGAGCACCGTCGAGATGACCGCGATGGCCGGGATGGACGGCTGGCTGATGCAGCCGGCGGTGTGGACGCCCGCCTATGCGGTACTGATCTTCACCATGTGGTGGGTGATGATGGTGGCGATGATGCTGCCCAGCGCGGCACCGATGCTGCTGCTGTTCGCCCGCGTCAACCGAAAGGACAAGGCGGCGGGCGCGCCGCTGGCGCCGACCGCCTGCTTCGCGGTCGGGTATCTGCTCGCCTGGGGCGGCTTCAGCGCTCTCGCCACGGCCACGCAGTGGGGCCTGGAGTTGTCCCGCCTGCTGTCGCCGATGTTGGTGACATCCAGCCACTGGCTCGGCGTCGGCATCCTGGTCACCGCCGGCCTGTGGCAGCTCACGCCATTCAAGGCGGTGTGCGTGCGCCACTGCCGCTCGCCGCTCGGTTTCCTTGTCTCCTACTGGCGGGCGGGACGATTGGGTGCGTTGCAAATGGGATTGGCGCACGGCGCGTTCTGCCTCGGCTGCTGTTGGCTCCTGATGGCGCTCCTGTTCTTCGGCGGAGTGATGAACCTGTATTGGATCATAGGCCTCGCGGTCTTCGTCTTGCTGGAGAAGACCATTCCGCTCGGCCACTGGCTCGGCCGCGTGGCGGGGATCGCATTGGTCGCCTGGAGTGCGGTGCTGGCGATCCAGGCACAGTGAAAGGGCATCCAGGTGCCCTGGTTGCCGGCCGCACCCGATCTCCCCCCTCACCACCCATACGGCCTCCCCCCTCCTCTGCCACCCTCGGCGAATCTCGCCCGCCCCGGCAGCGCGCGCGCCAGCGATGAGAGCGCCGGGTCGGCGAGGGGTCTGCGGTCGAGCAGGTATCGCCCGAGGCCGATGCTCAAGTAGCGGAAGGCGTCGGCGGCGTGGCTGGTCCAGTCGTGCAGCGGCGCGGGTTTGAGCACCTGGCGGCGGTCGTCCCAGTCGGCACGGTATTGGCGGAGCGCCTTCAGCCCCTCGCCGCAGCGGGTCGTGTTGAACCAGCACTTGCGCAGCAGGAACCGCGCTTGCGAGATGCCGTCATCGACCGAGGACGCGGGCAGGATCGTCGGCGCGAGACCGAAGCCCTTCAGCACGTCGGCGCGCGCCAGGCCGGAGCCCAATTCCTTCACCGCAAGATCATGCGGGAAGAAGTGGAGGCCGTAGACCCAGTCGGCGCGATGACCGGCGCGGAGCTGCGCCACGTAGTGCTCCAGCCCGACGCCGGAGGATTCGGTGTAGTCGATCAGCCGCACCTCGCCATGCACCACTTGCGCGAACCAGATGGCCGTCGGGTCGCCGATGCCGAGATCCCAGGCGGTGTGCACGGGCAGCGCCGGCTCATGCGGGAACGGCTTCACGCGCCCGTTCTGCCCGGCCAGCGCGAGCAGCGCGGCATAGTAGGCGCCGGGCACCGCGGCGTCGAACGAGCACTCGAACTCCTGCGCATATTGATCCGGCGTCATGATGCGCCGCGCTGCTTCGAGCTCGGCCTCCGGGATGATGCCTGTCTCGCTCGCCCTGAAGCGGAAGCCGGCCCAGTCAGGATCCGCGCGCCGCGTTCCATCGGCGTGCGGGAACCCGGCCGTGGCACCGTCGTAAAGATCGCAGAACGCGTTGCGGCCCAGCGGCGTGCCGATGAAGATCGCCCAGCCCTCGCGATCGGCCAGCGTCGGCCGCACCACCTCGGACCAGACGCGCGGGCTCATCTGCGCATATTCATCGAGCACGATGCCGTCGAAATAGAGGCCGCGCAGCCGATCCGCATTGTCGGCGCCGTAGAGCCGGATGCGCGCGCCATCCGCCTCTCCCTTCCGTGGTGGCAATTCGACATGCAGCTCGCTCTCGCTGACCGCGACACCCGGGATGCCCGCGGTGTATTGCTTCAAGTAGGACCAGGCGACGTCCTTGGCCTGGATGTGGAACGGCGCCAGATAGCCGAAGCGCGGCGCCTTCAACCGACAGCGCCGCGCCTTCGAGATCAGCTCGTTGATGCAGAAGACGGTCTTACCGAACCGCCGATGCGCCACCAGCACCTTGAACCGCGCTTTGGCCGCGTGCAGCGCGATCTGTTGCGGGCGGGGCGCGTAACCGGTGGCGACCCTAATTTTCGTAGCCGTCATCGACGATCACATAGGTGACGGTTTGACCGTCGCTCCCGGGAGCACCGCGCCCGGGACGGCCAAAGCCGCGTTCCAGCAGCTCGCGCAGTGCCGCGACCCTGACCGATCCTGACTCTGCTTCGCCCATGGCGATGCTTGCCAAGTTCACAATCGCCTCGGGCCCGTACTGCCGTGCAAGCCGCGCGAGGTCCTCTTCTGGCGTGTCTACGCCGCCCGAACGCTTCTGCCGCTTTCGCCCTACCATCGCAGCTAGGCCAAGACGCGACGGATTTCCGCCGCCAGCGCTTCAAGCAGCTCCGCAACGCGGAGCGGCGGCACGCAGTTCGAGCCGTCCGGCTGCAGTCCGAGTGCGATCATCCGGCCGTTGAAGGCCAGCGTGATCGCCCTCACCTTGTCGAGATCAACCGCGACACCGCCCAGCCGCAGCACGGGCGGTCGCGGCTTCGCCAGCGAAAACGCGGGTTGCCGCACGTGATGGGCGCGGGCGCTCAAGCCACCACCCATTTCGCCGCCTTGTGCCCGGACATATTGCGCCCGCGAATCCCGGAATCGCGCAATGCGCCGAGCTTCACCAGCTCTGAGACACGCGGCCGCACGTTGAGAATGCTCTCGCCGATCGTCTCGGCGACCTCGTCCGCGGTCATCGGCCCGCAAGCCGCGAGCACGGCGCAGACCCGCGCTTGAATCCGCCTCCCGAAGCCGCGCACGCGGTACGTCGCGTCCCCTGAATCCGTGTCGTCATGCAGCATGATCTCGTCCGGTTGCTGGTTCATGCAGCCTCCATATTTTCGACAAGTCTTGGCAAATTGCTGTCCTTGAGCAGCACCCACGCATCCTCGTTCGGCTCCTCCGCTTCCGGCGGAAGATAGGCGCGCCCGAGATGCTCCATGCAGTACGGCCGTCGCCCCTGGGTGCGGCAACCGCACCAGCCGCCCTCGACCGGCCAGCGACAGCGTCTTGAGTGATCAGTGACCGTCTCGAAGCTCATCGGTCCCATGCCGGCCAACGGATCGAAGTAGACGTTCATACGACGGTCTCCCGGATTAGCCCGCTATCGGCGGCGCCAAGGGAGGGAAGCGCCACGGTGCTCCCCGAAGACCACTGGGCGTCACGACCCATCCGGAATGACGCCGCCGCCGCTCGCCCCCGGGATCGAATATCTAGGAGTGAGCACCTTGGATCTTGTCCTGGGTGGGGGTGGATTTCGCGTGGCGCCGAGGGAAACCGGTTGATTTGCTCTCGACGTCACCATGGGATCGGAGCATAATAGGCTATCGCCTATCCGTCAAGAGGCATTTTCCTATTTTCACGAATCTTGGGAGGCCTGATAGGCTGCAGCCTATGGATCCGGTGAGACAGATGGTGGCGGACCGCATCGCGGCGCTCGGCCTCGACATGGCGGGCGTCTCGCGCCGGCTCGGGCTCAACCACGCCTATATCCAGCAGTTCGTCACCAAGGGGAAGCCACGCGCGCTTCCCGAGGAGACGCGGCTCGCTCTAGCCGAGATCCTCGGCGTCGACGAGCGGCTGCTCCGCATCGCGCGCCGAGCGCCGGCGCCCGGCCTCGCGTCGCCCAAGGGCGGCCGCGATCCCATCTATCTCACCACCGCGCCGCGGGAGCTTGCGGCAGACGAGGAGCGCGGCCCAATCGAAACACCAAACGTCCGCGCTGCGCCCGACGTGCGCCTTGCGCGGGTCGCGGCGCGTCCGGAAACCGTGCCGGTACGGGGCACGGTGCGCGGCGGCAGCGAGGGCTCGTTCGAGCTCAATATGGCCGAGCCGATCGAATATGTACGGCGGCCGGTCTCCACCATCGGCAGGGGCGACATCTACGCGCTCTATGTCGAGGGGACGTCGATGGCGCCGCGCTACGAACCGGGCGAGATCATCCTGGTTTACGCCCAGCGGCCGCCGATCATCGGCCGCGACGTCGTCATCCAGATGAAGCCCAGGCATGAGGGCGACAATCCCCTCGCCTATCTGAAGCGCCTCGTCCGCCGCACCGACCGCGAGATCACCGTGGAGCAGTTCAATCCCCGGAAGACCCGCAGCTTCAGGCTTGCGGACGTGATCTCGATCCACCTCGTCCTCACCCGCGACGAGATGGTATA
>DATKMF010000059.1:0-15619 GCA_035542015.1 Candidatus Cybelea sp. | reverse complement strand
CGGTCGACGGTCGCTTTCCACTCCGTGAGGGGGATGAAGTTGTCCATGAACCAGGTGAGCGCATCGGAGACTTGGTTGAAAGCCTGGATGGCGCGGAAAATCGTGCCGAAATCGATCAGCTTGGCGAAGTAGGCGGGTGCGATGACCATGATCGGAAAGATGGCACCCGCCTGTCCGAAGAACTGTTGGAACCAGCCGAGGCGCTTCTGGTAGCGCATTACTTCCCAGAAGTTCGTCCAGATCGACCCAAACAAGCCCATCAGGCTTCGCATCTCGTCGGCTTCGCCTCGGTACATGGCAACGCTTTCGGCATTCTCCTTGAGTCGCGACATGCCGAAACGGAAGTTGGCGCGCAGCTTCTGTTGCTCAAAGTTGATTGAGACAAGCCTCCGGCCGATCCGATAGCTGACATAGGTGCCCACCAGGGCATAGACGACGGCTAGCCAGACGAGGCTGCCGGGTATGACGATCGTCGTGCCAAGAGCCTCAAAGGAGATCGGTGTCGATAGCTCCCACAGCAAACCGATGAACGTGACGAGAGTGACGGTCTTGTTGACGATGCCAATGATGAGGAGTCGGAGCGCGTTGTCAGTGAACGCGTCGATATCAGCTTCGATGCGTTGCTCAGGGTTATCGGCGTTCCCACCATAGATCTGCAGACGATAGTAGGCGTGATGCTCCAGCCAGAGTCCGAGAAAGCGCTCGGTCATCCAACGCCGCCAACGGATCTGCAGCATTTGGCGGAGATACGTGCTGTATACGTTTAGTGCAACCAGCGGGAAGACGAGGATCGCAAAGTATCCAAGCAGGTAGAGAAATCGATTCAGCGTGAAGAAGTAATGCCCGAACAGGGTCACTGGAGTCTGTGTGAGATCGCGCGCCTGAAGCGCGTTGTTAAAGTCGCCGTAGAAGCCGTTAAGCATGTAGTGGAGGTAGACGGTGCCCAGCACCATGCCGACCACCACGATCAGCAATGTGATCGCGATTGGAGCTTCCATGGAGAAAAAGTACGGGCCCGTCAGTGCCCAGAGCTTGCCGAGGAAACTGCGTTTGCGAGGGACGTCGGTGAGACTGGGCATGGATTGATCCAGTGCTGAGAAAGGAAGCTGCGCCGGATCATAGGCGAGCACTCCCGCCGGGTTAAGTCACCGAAGCGTAACCGGACGTGTCGGCGTTACCCGGATCGAGATCAGATCTGGAAGTCGAGATGAATCCCGCACTCGGTCTTGTCGAGGCCGGACCAGCGGCCGGCGCGGGCGTCCTCGCCGATTTCGATGCGCCGCGTGCAGGGGGCGCAGCCGATCGAGGCATAGCCCTCGTCGAACAGCGGGTGCTGTGGCAGCTTCAGGCGCTTGAAGGCGTCCTGGACCATCTCGGAGGTCCAGTGGGCCAGCGGGTTCACCTTGATCTTGCCGTCGGTCGAAGCCTCGAACAGCGGGATAGTGGCGCGGCTGCTCGCCTGGAACCGCTTGCGGCCGGTGATCCAGGCGTCGAACGGCTTCAGAGCGCGTTCGAGGGGCAAGACCTTGCGGATATGGCAGCACGCGTCCGGGTTCTTGGACCAGAGGTCGCCGTTCGGGTCCTGGGCGGCGAGATCCGCCGGGTCCGGCTTGATCTCCCGCGCATCGGTGAAGCCGAAGCGGTCGATCAGGATGTCGCGGTACATCAGCGTTTCCATGAAGTGCTTCCCGGTCTCCAGGAACAGCACCGGCACGCTGCGGTCGATCTGCGCCAGGTAATGCAGGACGACGGCCGCCTCGGTGCCGAAGGAGGAGAGGAGGGCGATCTTGCCCGGGAAGAGCCGCGTGATCGCCGCCTCGAGCACGGCCTCGACCGGCCGTCCGGCGAAGGCGAGGTCGAGCTGCCGCGCGGTCTCGCGCAGATCGGGCTCGGCCGAGACCGACCGCGGGGATGCCGGATCGGGCTGCAGGTCTTGGAGGGCGGTTGCGAGGTTCATGCTGTTCCGGGAAGTCACAATTGCCTAAGCGCGTCCGTGAGCCGACTTCAGCAGCTTCTACATATCACTATTGGAATATGTGATTTCCTCGGGACCATGTAGATTAACGTGGCGGTTTCCCGTTGAAAGTCAATGTGGCGCATTGGCCACAAGCAAATTTTCCTTAATTCACACTTCTAGTATGTTCTAGCGCTTCGCTTCGGGCCACAGCGAGGCATCATGGGGCGACGGGGGCGTAGCCTTCAGGGACGGAGAACCTGAAGGAGATGCCATGATCACCTGCATCATTCGCTACGAGATCGACCCCTTCAAGCTCGGCGCCTTCGAGGAATATGCGCGCAACTGGGGCCAGGTGATTCCTCGCTGCGGCGGGGATCTCATCGGCTATTTCGCGCCGCACGAAGGCTCGGCTACCACGGCCTATGCCGCCTACCACATCGAGAGCCTCGCGGCCTATGAGCAGTATCGGGCGCGCCTGCGTGCTGATCCGGCGGGCCGCGCCAATTTCGAGCTCTCGCAGCGCGAGCAGTTCATCCGCCGCGAGGACCGGCTGTTCCTGCGCCTGGTCTCGCTGCCGCATGCACCGTTGGTGCGCTGACGGATCAGTTGGTCAGGGTCTTCAGATAAGCGATGACGTCGGCGCGGTCCTGGGGATTGGCGACCTTGAAGTTCATCTTCTGGCCCGGCACGAAGGCCTGGGGATTGGTGAGCCATTTGTCGAGTGTCTCGTCGTTCCAGGTGAAGCCGGCGTTCTTCAGGGCGGTGGAATAATTGTAATCGGCGAGCGAGCCCGCCGGACGTCCAAAGACGCCGCGATGACGCGGCCCGACACGGTTGGCATCGGGCGAATGGCAGGCGATACAGCGGCTCTCGTAGATTTGCTGGCCATGCGCCGCATCGCCGTCCGCCTCGGCCTCAGCGGCGGTGAGGGATCCGAGCGCCGCGGCGAGCATCATCGTTCTTGCGAGCTTCATCGTCTCTACCTGAGGAAAAGGGCGGCTCCGCCGCGTCATGCGGGCACCGGTCGGGGTCGGCCGGAGGCCCGATCCTGTTCAAGGAATCCCGTTGGGGGACGTTCGGGATTGGCGCGGCGGAACCGAGTTTGCTGCGCGGCTAGGCGCCGAAACTGAGCGCCTTGTCGGGCAGCGATTGCTTCAGGGCAGAGGCGAGCACCGTCCAGTGCATGGTCTCGTCGGCGGCAAGCCGGCCCGAGACCTGGGCGAGATCCTTGCTCTGGAACGAGGGGATGACGCCGAGATAGGCGTTGGCGGCGCCGCGCTCCAGCTTGGCCGCCAGCATGAGGACATCGGCCTGGGACTTCAGGCTGCCGGCGTTGAGCTCCTTCGCATAGTCGTTGATCGACTTTTCGGCGACCGGCATGCCGCCCATCTGCTTGATAGCCGCGGTCAGCGCATCGCGATGCTGCTTGTGATGAGTCTGGAACAGCACGGCGACCTCGAGCACCGGCTTCTGCAACAGCCCGCTCTGGGCGCCGAGCTGATAGGCGTTGATCGCCTCATGCTCCAGGCCCAGCGCGACGTTGAGGATGGCGACGTCGTTCTCCGAGGCGCTCGGCGTGCTGGCCATGGACTTGCATCCGCCCAGCACGGCAATCGCCGCGGCGCTCAGCGTGGTGACGCCGGCGGCGCGGAACATCTGCCGGCGCCCAAGATCGAACTTCGGATCGATCTCGGTCGCCCGGATGATCGTGGTGTTGCCCGTTTCGAGCCTCGACATGTCTCACTCCCTTGGTTGGCTCGGCGCGCCTGTCGCGTCGCCGTGTCAGAGCTACGGGAGGCCTCGAAGGCTGGATGCGGGGTGGCGGCCGATTGTGATGGCCGTCACAAAGGAGCAGGCGATGCTATTCGCCGGGCGGATGGAAGATGCCGCCATAGACCACCGGGCCGGTCGGCGCGCCGGAGGGCGAGCCGCCGGCGGGCTCGACGCTGACCGCGAAGTTGACGCCGGATTTGATATACTGGGCGGCATCCTGCGCCAGGGGACGTTCCTCGCGTTCGCCCGGCTTGAAGACGCCGAGCGAGATCGGCTTCTTGCCGGCGGGCGGCAGCAGCCACAGCTCGTAGTCGCGGTCGGATCCGGCGCCAGGCACGCTGGCGTAGATCACCATGTCCTGCCGGTTCTTGTCGGTCTGGAAGACGACCACCGCATTGCTTCCCGCGGTGTCATGCAGCATCGCGTAACCACCGAGCTCGGGCTGCCGCGGCATGAAGAGGAACACGGCGAGCGCGGCGACGACGCCCGCCAGCGCCGAGGCCCCCAAGGTCCAGGCCAACCAGCGGCGGAAGTTGAAGTGCCATTCCGGCGCGATTTCCGGCTTGTCCGGAATCCCATCCATGACCCGTGTCCGCAGCGGGCGCGGCGGCGCCACCGGCGCCACTGAATCGGCGAGCGGCTGCAGGCGAAGGGACCAGGCGGCGACCGCTCGGCGCAGCGCCGCGTCGCGCCCGAGCTCGGCCTCGAAGGCGTCGCGCTCCGGGCCGGCCAGCGTGCCGAGCACGTACTCGGCGGCGCGCTGGTCGCGCTCGTCGCCCATCTCGGCGCCGGTGCCTTCGGTCGTGCTCATGGCGAGGCCGTCATGGTTCGAGACATCCTTTGAGGCGCTGCAACCCCCGTCGGATCCAGCTCTTCACCGTGCCGAGCGGCGAGGCGAGACGGGAGGCCAGCTGCTCATGGGTCAGGCCGTCGAAATAGGCCAGCAAGATCGCGCGCTTCTGCACTTCCTCCAGCTGCTCGATACAGGTTCTCAGGCGACGCCCGTCCTCGCCGGACGCCGCCAGATCCAGCGCCGAGGGGGCGGGATCGGCGACCTCCGGTACGCCGTCACCGGCGTCGCCGAGCCTGGCCGCCGCCTCGCGCCGTAACCGGTCGAGCGCCCGGTTCCGGAGGATCACGGTAAGCCACGCCTTGGCGGAGCCGAGATCGCGCCGATAGTCGCCGGCGTTGCGCCAGGCAGAGATCATCGCTTCCTGGAGCACATCCTCGGCCCAGTCGCGCCGTTTCAGGATACGCATCGCGAGGCCGAACAGTTGCGGCGCGGCGGCGTCATAGAGCGCGCCGAAGGCCGCCCGGTCGCCGGCGGCGCTGGACTCGATCAGCGATTCGAGCACAGTCAACGGATGCCATTCCCCGCAATGGACCCGGGATCATTTACCGGCGATTGGTTCGCCTGGCAATCCGGCTGCAATACGCGGCAGTCCCCGTGTCGGATGCAGCGGTGTCGGGTGGAGTGGTGTCGGATGGAGTGGGGCTCCTGTCGCCTTTGCGCATGTCGATGCAACGCCCGGGTCAGCATGATAAACGGGACAACCTGTTGAGCCCGGAGGAGATGATGAGCGAAGCCGTGAAGCTGGTCCGCCGCGGACATGTGCTCGAGGTGACCTTGGATCGGCCGAAGGCCAACGCGATCGATGTGGCGACCAGCCGGGCGCTGGGCCAGGCCTTCGTCACCCTGCGCGACGATCCCGAGCTGCGGGTCGGCATCATCACCGCGGCGGGCGACCGCATTTTCTCGGCGGGCTGGGACCTCAAAGCCGCCGATCGCGACAACCTGGTAGGGCGCTGGTGGGAGGTCGACTACGGGCCCGGCAGCTTCGCCGGCTTGACCGAGCTCTGGGACCTGAACAAACCCGTGATCGCCGCCCTGAACGGGCTCGCCTTCGGTGGCGGCTGGGAGCTTGCGATTGCCTGCGACCTCATCATCGCCGCCGAACATGTCGAGTTCGCGCTGCCGGAACTGCCCCTCGGCATCGTTCCGGATTCCGGCGGCGTGCAGCGGGTGCCAAAGCGGCTGCCGCACAATATCGCGATGGAAATACTGCTGCTCGGGCGCCGGATGTCGGCGCAGGAGGCGCACCACTACGGCATGGTCAACAAGGTCGTGCCGAAGGATCAGCCGATGGACGCCGCGCGCGAATGGGCCGACATCATTGCGACCGGCGCGCCGCTGACCATCCAGGGCCTGAAGGAGTGTCTGCGCGAGATGGACGGGAAGTCGATCCGCCAATCCTTCGATCTCATCCGCAGCGGCACGATGAAGGCCTACGAGCGCGCCGTCACCTCCGAGGACGCCAAGGAAGGCGTCAAGGCTTTCGCCGAGAAGCGCAAGGCGAACTTCCGCGGCGTCTGACAGGACGGTGCGCGATGCCGGCCGTCTCGGTCATCATCGCCGCGCTCGAGGCCGAGGATTTCCTGGGCGAGGCCGTAGACAGCGTGCTCGCCCAGAGCTTCGGCGACTTCGAGATCGTGATCGCGCCGGACGAGCCGCGCGACTATGGGCGATTCGCCGCGCGTGATTCGCGGATCAGGGTGTTGCCGGGCGTGCCGGCGCCGACCGGACCGGGCCCGGCGCGGAATCGCGCGCTGGCAACGGCGACCGGCGACTGGATCGCGCTGCTCGATGCCGACGATCTCTGGTCGCCGAACTATCTTGCGGCATTGCTACCGCAAGCCGAGACCGCAGGGGCGGCGTTCGGGCGGACTTCGGTGCTGGATACCAACGATCGGGAGTTGCGGTCTATTCCGCCTTCGGTCCATTACGGCAGCGCAGACTTCCGAGTCTTCGAGCATGCGTTCGGTTCCTTTCATGCGCTCGCGCGCCGTACGCCTGACCGGCGCTGGCGCGACATCCTCGCCGAGGATGTGCTGTTCGATCTCGAGAGTCTCGCCCTCGCCGGCGGCACCGCGCCTTATGTCTCTGCAAGTGTTTACACGCTGCGCCGGCGCGCCCATTCGGCGACGCGGCGCTCCGCGTTCATCGATAATATCGACGCCCAGTATCGGCGAATCATCGAAACCATCGAGCGCGGCGAGACCATGATTGGTTCGCCGCATCGCGCAGCAGCGGTTGCGGTGATCGAGTCCTGGGTCAGGATGAATGCAGGATTCCTGACCGCGGCCGCCACGACTCCTGGTTTGGAATATCAAAACTACATTTTCAGCCTCAAGCTGTGAGACAACGCACCAATTCCGACCCTTTAACGACGATTGCGTGGAAAAAAGGGATGCGGGGCGACACGGGTCTTGTCATAGTGTAACCGCCGGTTGCCGCCGGGCTGGACGTATCAGTCCACGAGCGCGGGGGCATGCATGGTGCTTCGACCACAATGGGTCGCTGTAGCGGCTGACCGACTCGCGCGGGGCCATCTGCAGGCATTCAAGTACCGCCTCGGGAGCCCCCGAGCGTCATAGATACTTTCTCTAGGGAGTGAATCGAATGGTACGCAAGCGCAAGTCCTCGGGCCGAATGGCCAGCAAGGGATTTCCGAATCCGATCGACGTGCATGTGGGAAACCGGATCCGCTTGCGGCGGACGCTGCTTGGGATGAGCCAGGAGCGTCTCGCCGAGCAGATCGGCTTGACCTTTCAGCAAGTACAGAAATATGAGCGCGGCACGAACCGCGTCAGCTCCAGCCGGCTCTTCGACCTCTCGCGCGTGCTCGACGTGCCGATCCGCTACTTCTTCGAGGAGATGAGCGCGGGTGTCGAGAGCCAGAGCCCTGGCCAGCTCCATGGCGCGGCGCCCAACCTGCCGGGCGAGGAGCACGATCCGATGGCCCGCCGCGAGACGCTCGAGCTGGTCCGGGCCTACTATAAGATCCAGGACCAGACCGTCCGGAAGCGCATCACCGACCTCGCCCGCGCCCTGGCGCGCTCGGCCGAGGCATAACCGCGCCGAGAACCGCGCCTGGCAAGATCATCGGGCGCGTTCATAGCAAATCACCACGGCGACCGGCCGCCGGTCGTCCTCCCCTGAAAGGGGGAGGACATGGGCGCGCGCTTGGTAGGCGAGTGGGCCTCCCGGCGCCGATGCGCGCCGACCCGGAGCATCAGCCGGCGCGCACCCAATCGTTCAGGCGACCTTTCTCGGCGCAGGCGCATGGAGGCCATCGGCGAGGGTGGCGAAGAAGCGGCCGTAGCACTCCATGAAGGCTTCAGCGCCGGCCGCGATCTCTTCAGTTCCGTCAGGCCTCCTCCCCAGATAGTCCCGGATCGCGGTGCGGCTGGTCGCGCCGTGCATCGGCTCGACTTCGGTGTGGATCAGGTAGAAGCCGAGCTTCGGATCCCGGGGTCCGCTCAAGGCATATGCTTCCGGATGTGCCTGGAACCCGGCGAGGCAGAGCGTGAACTCGACGTCCGAAGTGAGCTCGGAAGCGAGATGGAAGCCGAGGCTCTCGCCGAGCGGTCGCCGTCGGTAGAACAGGGCGGTGAGCGCCGCCATCTCCCGTGCCGCCGCGGTCACATGGGCGGGGGCCTCCAGCTCCGCCCGGGTCACGCCGAAGGCTGCGGCCGTCTCCAAGAAGAAGGCGTGGTGCGAAGCCTGCACGCCGCGCTTCAGCTGATGCAGTCCGAACTCGTCGACCGCGGCGTAGAGGATCTGCGCGCCCTTCTCGACGGCACCGAATCGATCGTACGGCATCCAGTCATCGGCGAGGCGCAACGCCAGAGCCAGGATCCCACCCGGTACTTCGCGGAAGAACTCGGCCGTAGACGCGAAGAAGACCCGCAAGGATGCCGGGTCGAGCGATTGCCGGCGCATTTGCTCTCCAAAGCGCTTGAGTGCGAACATGCCGGGGTGGGATTCGATTCGCGCGGCTATGATTTCGACCGTCGTTTCGGGACGTTCGATCGGGATGGGTGCAAATGCCTGACGCTCGGTCGAGGATAAGGCGACGGATTTGGACATGAGGTCCTCCTGTGGGCTCTAGGTTTGAGATAAAACAAGGAGTTAGCCCACGCCGCCTTGGGCGGTGGGGGCGGTCCCATGCTGGACGAAATTTCAGTCTTGGTATATCACAAGGGCGGGTTTCGCCCGTTTTAGGTGAGGCCTTTGCAGGTGTTTAGTCTCAGGAATGGGGCCGTAATGGCCGAGGCAACGACCGAACTCAACACGGCGCAGACCATCGCTCGGGCGCTTCGCGAGCAGATCCTGTCCGGCGAGCTCGCGCCGAACGCCCGGGTGACCCAGCGCGATCTCGCCGCCAAGTTCGGTTTCTCGCCGATGGCGGCGCGGGATGCCGTGAAGATACTGCTGGCCGAGGGATTGGTGGTCCAGGAGGGCAGCAAGACGATCGTCGTGGCGCCGGCCGATCTTCAGGATTTCCAGGAGATCATGGAGCTCAGAGTCCTGCTCGAGCCGCGGGCGCTGGAGCTCTCGGTTCCGCGGCTCACCGAAGACGATTTTGCCGAGTTGCGATCGTGGCTCGCCCGCTCGGGGACCACCGACTCCCAGCGAGAGATGGTGGACGACCATTGGGGCTTTCACCGCACGCTCTACGGTCGGGCGGGACGCCGCCGGCTGCTGGCGCTGATCGAGCAGCAGCACGGATTGCTGATGCGCTATATGCTGCCGCACTGGGCTCTGCTCGGCGTCATGCGGGATTGGGGCGACGAGGAAGGCGCACTGATGGAACTGGTCGAGCAGCGGCGGGCCGAGGAAGCCGCCGACTGGTTGCGCCGGGACTTGAGCCTGGCGACCGACCGGGTGATGCGGATTCAGCCTTCCAGCCCCCCGCGGCAGGCGAGAGTCTAGCTTTCCAGCGGGCGCAGTAGCGCCCGAGAGATGATGTGGCGCTGGATCTCGGACGTCCCGTCCCAGATCCGCTCGACCCGCGCGTCGCGCCAGAACCGCTCGACGCCGGTCTCCTCCATCAGACCCATGCCGCCGAAGACCTGCACGGTCTGATCGGTCACCCGCGCCAGCATCTCGGTCGCGAACAGCTTGGCCATCGCGTAGTCCTGGTCCTCTGCGGTGCCCTGGTCGGTCTTCCAGGCGGTCTGCAGCACGATCAGGTTGGCGCATTCGATCTCGGTCGCCATGTCGGCGAGCTTGAAGGACGTGCCCTGGAACTTGCCGATGGTCTGGCCGAACTGCTTGCGTGTCGCCGCCCATTGCGCCGCCATCTCCAGCGCGCGCTGCGCGCGGCCGACACATTGCGCGGCGACGGTCAGGCGCGTGGCGCCGAGCCAGGTGTTGGCGACATCGAAGCCCTTGTGCACTTCGCCCAAGACCTGGCGCTTGTGGACCCGGGCCTTGTCGAACACCAGCTCGCAGTGATGGAAGCCGCGATGGCTGACCGAGCGCGAGCCCTTGGTGACGGTGAGCCCCGGCGTGTCCTTGTCCACCAGGAAGCTGGTGATGAGCTTTTTCGGTCCCCGAGGCGTGTCCTCGACGCCGGAGGCGGCGAACAGGATGATGTAGTCGGCGACGTCGGCGTAGGAGATGAAGTGCTTGGTGCCGGTGATGAGGAAATCGTCGCCCTCCTGCACGGCGCGGGTCTGCATGGATTTGACGTCGGAGCCGGCATTGGGCTCGGTGATGCCGAGGCATTCGATGCGCTCGCCGCGGATGGTCGGCAGCAGATAGCGCTGCTTCTGCTCCTCGTTGCAGGCGCGGAGGATGTTGCTCGGCCGGTGCACGGCATATTGCAGGGCGAAGCTGGTGCGGCCGAGCTCGCGCTCCATCAGGGTGAAGGCGAGATGGTCGAGCCCGGCGCCGCCGAGCTCCTCGGGCATGTTCGCGGCATAGAGGCCGGCATTCTGGGCGCGTTCGTGGATCTGCTGGATCAACTCAGGCCGGACCGCATCGGTCTTCTCGACCTCGTTCTCATAGGGCACCAGCTCGGCCTCGACGAAGGCGCGAACGGTGTCCACCAGCATGCGCTGTTCCTCGGTGAGGCCGAAATCCATCTCTCGTTCACTCCTGGTCGGCCATGTTTAACCCGTTTTCTGCGGCAATCCGATCGAGCGGCCGGTATTCTTGTGTCGCGGCAGGTCCTTGTGGGCCTGCCAGATCGCCTCGATCTTCGCCATGACGGGCGGCTGGAACGGTGCGGCCTTCGGCCCATTCATGTCGATCGAGAGCAGCATCTGCTCGTTGGTGGCGACGATCTCCGCCTCGTCGCCGCGATGCATGGTGTGGAAGATATGCAGGCGCTTGGCGTCATGACCCAGAATCTGGGTATCGACCCGCACCTCGACGCCACCCCTCACTTCCAAGAGATAGTTGGTGTGCATCTCCAGGGTGAAGAGCGTGTGGTTGGTGCGCGCGCGTTCCTCGGGTCCGAGTCCTATATGGGCCATCAGCGCCGTCGAGGCGTCGCTGAAGATCACCGTGTAGTAGCCGTCGTTGAGGTGGTTGTTGTAGTCCACCCAACCCGGCTGCACCACGGCGCGATGCAGGGTGAGGAGCGGCGACACTTCAATCCTCGTATTTCCAGCCGTGCTTGGCCTTGGCCTTGGTGATGGCGCCGATCACGTCGATGATGCAGTCGTCGCGCAGGCGCTCCAATTCCTTGATCGAATGCTTGCCCGCCTGCTTCTCGGTGCCGTCCACGATCTTGTCGATGATGGACTCCGTGAGCGGCGGCGCCTTCAGATGCGTCCAAGGCAGCTCCAGCGCCGGGCCGAACTGCTCCAGGAAATGGCGCATGCCCGCGTCGCCGCCGGCCATGTGGTAGATCATGTACATGCCGAAGAACGACCAGCGGATGCCGAAGCCGAAGCGGATCGCGTCGTCCAATTCGCCGGTCGTGCAATAGTCGTCGTTGATCATGTGCATGCCTTCGCGCCAGACCGCCTCCAGCAGGCGATCGGCCAGGAAGCCGGGCACTTCCTTCCGCACATGCAAAGGCCGCATGCCGAGCGACTTGTAGAAGGCGATCGCGACCTGCTTGGCCTCATCCGAGGTCCACTTGCTGCCGCAGACCTCGACCAGCGGCAGGAGATAGACCGGATTGAACGGATGCCCGACCAGGCATCGCTCCGGGTTCTTGGCTTCCTTGTAGAAGTCGGAGGGCAGGAGGCCCGAGGTCGAGGAGCCGAAGACGGCGCCGGGCTTGGCTGCGGCCGTCGCCTGGGCGTGCATCTTCACCTTCAGCGCCTCGTTCTCCGGCGCGCTCTCCTGGACGAAGTCGGCGTTCTTGACCGCGTCCTCCATGGTGGCGACGAACTTCAACCGATCCTGCGAGGCGCCGGGCTTCAGCCCGACCTTGGTCAGTGCCGGCCAGGCGTTCGCCACATTGGCGCGAAGCTGCTTCTCGGCATTCTTGCCGGGATCCCAGGCGACCACGTCGAGGCCGTTGGCCAGGCAGCGCGAAGCCCAGCCGCTGCCGATGACGCCGGCGCCGAGGATGGCGACGGTCTTGATCTCGTTCGCTGCAATCAATGCCATGTTTCTGGACCTCAGTTCCGGGCCTTAGTTACGCGCCTTCAGGCCGAGCTTCTTGCGGCCTTCCGCCGGTGTCAGCGGGCGGGCGCCGAGGCGCGTGATGATCTCGCAGGCGCGCTCGGTCAGCGAGCCGTTGGAGGCGTGGACGCCCTTGTCGAGCCAGATATTGTCCTCGAGCCCGACGCGGACGTTGCCGCCCAGGAGCATCGCCTGCGCCACCATCGGCATCTGCATGCGGCCGATGCCGAAACCGGCCCAGAGCGCGCCCGGCGGCAGGTTGTCGACCATCGCCTTCATGGTCGTGGTGTTGGCCTCCGCCCCCCAGGGAATGCCGAGGCAGAGCTGGAAGAGGGGGGCGCCCTCGAACAGGCCTTCCTTCACCATCTGCTTGGCGAACCAGAGATGACCGGTGTCGAAGATCTCGAGCTCCGGCTTCACGCCGAGCTCCTTCACGCGCTTGGCGCCGGCGCGCAGCATGTTCGGGGTCGAGATATAGGTGTAGTCGCCGTCGCCGAAGTTGAGCGTGCCGCAGTCGAGCGTGCACATCTCAGGCAACAGCTCTTCCACATGGGCGAGGCGCGTCAGCGGGCCGACGAGATCGGTCGCCTTGCCGAACTTGAACGGCTCCTCGGCGGCGCCGATCTCCAGATCGCCGCCCATGCCGGCGGTCAGATTGATGATGATGTCGGTGCCTGAAGATCGGATCCGATCCACCACCTCCTTGTAGAGATGGACGTCGCGGCAGCCCTTGCCGGTCTCGGGATCGCGCACATGGCAATGGGCGACGGTGGCGCCGGCCTTGGCGGCCTCGATCGCCGCATCGGCGATCTGCTTCGGCGTCACCGGGATCGCCGGATGCTTGCCCACCGTGTCGCCCGCGCCGGTCACGGCACAGGTAACGATGACTTCGTAATTCATGGAGCTCCCTCCCGCTCAGAAATCGTGGCGGCGATGGTCGTCTTGGAGGACTTGAGCAACGTGAGGAATCTCGACGGCCCATTGTCGATTTCCGCCGGACGGCAGGGCGGATGTCGACAGGTGACAACGCTGAGAAGCTACGGAACGCCGGAGCGAACCTTTACGGCTCCCACCACCAGGAGACCTCGTAAAAATGCTTCAAGCCTCTGAGATCCAACCGCAAATCGCCAGCGGTAAAGGCCAATGCGGTTCTTCATTTCGTATAAGCTGGGTATAGGTTGCCGGCGCGATGGCACTCATTGAAGCCACCGACATTCAGCCGATAATGTACCTGTTTCGTTCCAACAAATCAATCATCCTCAGGTCCCGTTTTGGCTTGGCCGATGACGTCCTTCGTAAGTTCGTCGCACCGCGTCCGATGGTGCAGATAGCCATGTCCCGGATCACCTCGAGGGGAGCGGGAGGTCGGGAGTCACCGGTGGAACGGCCCGGGGGTTCCACATTGCTGTATGCAACCCCGGCCGCGGCGCCGCAATCCAGCGTAGAGCGCTGTAAAGGCTCGATTCCTGAATCGATGTTCATCAAACCTCACACCTTTAATCAACTCATGGGCGTGTGAGGTCGAGGATCGAATGAAGGAGGCTCGGAGAGTTTCAAAGGATCATCATTAATTCATTGAATTATTTTGTATCCGTCTGGCGTGAAGCCGATGGTTAAGTTATTCTTAAAGCGCTCATACAAGCAATAAACTATTAAAAATAGTAGAGCATCGGGCGTTCGGGGCCTTGCCTGCGGGGAGCTTCGGTCATGCGTACGCGCGGTCTTCCGCGACGCGGAAGCGGCTTGCCAGCCGCCGGCAACATCTCCTTGCGCGAAAGTGGCCGCGGGTCGCCCGCCGGCCGACGCGCTCGCCTTTCGCCATAGATCCTCGTCCCAACCCCTGACCGGAGCCCATCATGGCCACTCTGACTTTCACCAGCACGAACGGCGACCTCCTCGTCGGGAGCACGGGCAACGATACATTCACGCTCAAGAACGATGCCGACCTCGACGCCACCGATACGGCCTTGGGGCAGGGTGGGCACGACAAGCTCATCGTCACCAACGTAAACAGCAGCCTCACCGATGGGCAATTCGCGGGCGTGCACAACATCCAGGAGCTGGACTACGGAAATACGGTGAAGTCGGTCCAGCTCACGGCCGGCGCGGACTTCGGCGCGGCGGGATTCACCCTCGTCGATGCCAGCCTCGTCACTGGCGCGGTCGCGATCAATGCCCTCGGAGACACATCCGGCCATCTGACTCTGAGCGGCGGGCTCGGCGACAATTCGCTGAGCGGTTCGGCCTCGAACGACGTGTTCAAGATCCGCGCCGACACCTTCAACAGCAATGATTTCGTTACCGGCAATGGCCATGCGACGCCGGTCGCCAACGGCGACCTGGCCAACCGCGAAGGGGACGTGCTGCAGCTCTACGAGACCGCGGGCTCGGTCAGCATCGTCGACACCGCGTTCGTCCAGACCGGCGTCGATACCCTGGCGCTCGCGGGCGCCGCGACCTTCAACGTGACGCTCGGCGCCAACGGGCAGGCGCATGGTATCGACATCGTCGACGCGAGCGCCGCGACGGGAAACGTGACGGTCGATGTGTCAGGTCGTACCGACGCGACGGAAGTTCTCTTTTCCGGCACGGGGCTGACCGCCACCGACAAGGTCACGGGCACGTTCGGGCTCACCACGCTCGGTATCACCACCAAGGCCGCGGTGCTCGATACGGCCTTCACCCAGGTGAAAGGCGTGCACACGGTCGAGGTCCTGAACAACGCAGCGACCACGGACTATACCGGTGCCAAGATCACGCTGGGCGCCAAGTCGCTGGCCGCCGGCATCAACAAGGTGGTCAACAGCTCGGATCACGACCTGACGGTGGATGCGAGCGCGCGGATGGACAACTTCGTCTTCCTCGGCAGCATCGGCACGGACAGCTTCATCGGGGCGCAGGGACAGAACACGTTCTTCGCCGGCGCGGGCGACGATGCGCTCACCCTGACGGTGGCCGGCTTCAACGCGGCCGATACCTATGTGGGCGGGGACGGGACCGACGCGCTCCATATCTCGAGCTCCGACGGCAAGACCGCGATCGTCGATGCGGATTTCGCCGATCTCAGCAGTGTCGAGAAGCTGGTGTTCGACGCCGCGGGCAAGCAGAACGTGACGCTTGCAGGAAATGCTGATGCCATGGGGCTGGCCACAGTCGATGGGTCGAAGATCACCGGGGGGTTGACACTCGACTCCAGCGGCATGGCCAACGACATCTCCATCCTTATGAGCACCGGCATCGATACGCTTTCTATCGGCGCTGGTTCGAAGGTCATTGTTGCGTCCAAGTTTCTGACTGGCGCGGACACGATCACCGGCGGCGGCGGCGGCTTTTCGGAGTTGCATTTCACCGATGCAGTGAAATTGACCGACGCCTTCTTCGCCGGGCTGCACACGAACGTCACCAATATGAACGTGTTGTCCTTTGACAACACCGCCGCAGGCCAGTCGCTGGTGGCA
>DATKMF010000058.1:0-30636 GCA_035542015.1 Candidatus Cybelea sp. | reverse complement strand
CGTCAAGGTCGTGGGCACCCATGCGACGGATCTCGCGACCGGCGGCGGCATCGTGCTGAGCTGAGCGGGAAGGCCGGGTCTAAAGAAGATCGATGCGGAACAGCAGCTCGTTCATCTCGCCATAGGCGGCGTGCTGGGCGCGGGGGCCGAGCAGGCGGCCGCCGTTGGCCAGGATCACTTTCTGCGACGGGAGGTTCTCGGCATCGGCGGTGAGTTGGACGTGCTCGAGCCCGCGACGCCGCGCCTCCTGCAGGACCAGCGCGAGCGCCGCCGTCGCATAGCCGCGGCGGCGCTTCCAGGGCACGATCGAATAGCCGATATGGCCGAGGCAGTAGTCGGGGAGCTCGGACGTGCCGCTCTGCCAGCGCAGGCTGAAGCTGCCGCAGAACGCATTGTCCCAGACCCAGAGGAACATGCCGGGCAGGCGTGGCCGCTTGCTGCCGTCGGGGAGCGTGATCGGCTCGCCCCTCGCTTCCGGATCGTGGAGCGCGGCGACAAAGGCGGCCGGATCCTCATCGATCCGCGCCAGATGCAGCCGTGCCGTCTTCTCTTTTCCGATGTTATCCGGCGACCAGCCGCGCTCCAGCGCGTCCTTGTAGCCGGGCAGCGTCTCCAGCGTCGGTTGGACGACGGTACACGTGGTCACGGCACCTGTGCGCCCGTTGCGGCGACGAAGCAGGAATAGAGCGACTTGGTGGCCGTGATGAAGAGCCGGTTCCGCTTCGGCCCGCCGAAGGTGAGGTTGGAGACCATCTGCGGGATCTTGATCTTGCCGAGCAGCTTGCCCTTGGGGTCGTAGCAGAGGACGCCGTTCTGGCACGAGGTCCAGACGTTGCCTTCGGTGTCCACGCGGAACCCATCGGGCAGGCCCGGGCTCACCTCGGCGAAGACCTTACCGCGGGAGAGCTTGCCGCCCTCGCCGACCGGGAGGGCGCGGATGTGGTGCGGCCCCTTGGGATCGTGCGAGAGGCCGGAATCGGCGACGTAGAGGATTTTCTCGTCGGGTGAGAAGGCCAGGCCGTTGGGCTTCACGAAATCGTCGGCGGCGATGCGGATCTCGCCCTTCTTGGGATCGACCCGATAGACGTAGCAGCCCTTCTGCTCGCGCTCGCCCTTGTGGCCTTCGTAGTCGGACATGATCCCGTAGTCGGGATCGGTGAACCAGACCGTGCCGTCGGATTTGACGACGACGTCGTTCGGCGAGTTGAGCTTCTTGCCGTCATGCCGGTCGGCGATCACGGTCACCTTGCCGTCGGCCTCGAGCCGGGTCACGCGGCGCCCGCCATGCTCGCAGGAGATCAGGCGGCCCTGGCGGTCGCGGGTATGGCCGTTGGAATAGTTGGAATTGGGGTTGAAGACGCTGACGCCGAGATCCGGCATCCAGCGGAGTTTGCGATTGTTGGGGATGTCGCTCCAGACCAGATAGCCGCCGTCGTTGAACCAGACCGGCCCCTCGGCCCAGCGGCAGCCGGAATAGAGCTCCTCGATCTCCGCGGTCGGGACCGTCAGCTGATAGAAGCGCTTGTCGAAGTATTCGTACGAGTCCCCAACCAGGGCCATGGTTGTCTTCTCCCCTTCTTCGCAAGATACGCGGGTCGAGCCCGCGCATGGCGACATAAAACGACTACCGCTGCTCCTCGCCGCCGGCGATGGCGATGACGGCGATGATGATCACTCCGGTCAGGATAAGGCGGATCCCCGCGCTGGCGCCGAA
The DNA here is from genome assembly GCA_035542015.1 of Candidatus Cybelea sp. Classification (GTDB taxonomy): domain Bacteria; phylum Pseudomonadota; class Alphaproteobacteria; order Dongiales; family Dongiaceae; genus Dongia. The sequence continues at coordinate 28,922 of DATKMF010000058.1, read as the reverse complement.
CGTGTTCAGCATGTTCACCAGCAGGAACATGAACAGCGCGGCGCCCCAGATGCCGGGGACGCTGGCGCGCCCGCCCGCGACCGACGTGCCGCCGATCACCACGACCGCGATCGAGCCCAGCAGGTATTCCGCCCCCATGTCAAGCGCGGGGCCGCCGGAGAAGCCGGACAAGAGGATGCCGCAAGCCGCCGACATGAGCGCGCTGCCGACATAGGTCAACAGCCGGAATCGTTCGACCGGGATGTTGGCGAGCCAGGCGGCGCGCGCGTTCTGCCCGATCGCCGAGATGGCGCGGCCATAGTAGCTGCGGCTGACGAGGACCCAGATCGCGACCGAGAACAGCGCGGTCAGGACCGCGATCCAGGGGATGCCGGCGGTGTCGCCGGTGGTGAAGGCGTCGACCAGCCCAGGCGGCTTGATGCGGATGCCGCGGTTGTAGGCGATCGCCGTCGACTGAACCAGGAAGCTCATCGCCAGGGTGGCGATGATCGGCGGGATGCGGAGGAAGCGGATCAGCGCGTAGTTGAGCACGCCGACGATCGCGCCGGCGCCGAACGCCGCGACGATGCCGATCGCGATCATCCCGTTCTGCTCGTCCATGATCTTCATGGCGACGGTGCCGCAGAGCGTGATGGTGGCTGGAATCGAGAGATCGACATTGCCGGGGCCGGTGGTGACGACCAGCATCTGTCCGGTGCCGACGATGACCGTGAAGCAGCCGAAGGAGAGTGCCGCGGTCACGATCTCGCCGGCGCCTTGGCCGCCGGTATGGGCGATGGTCGCGAGCCACACCGCGACCGCGCCGATGAAGGACCAGATCCAGGGCAGCTTCAGGGCCTGGCGCAGCGCCGTCATCGCGACTCTCTCCTGGCGATCAGCGCGCGCAGAGCGAGGACGATGATCAGGATCGCGCCTTGCGCGCCGATCTGCCAGTCGGAGGAGATCTTCAGGAAGGTGAGATAGGAGCCGGCCAGCATCAGCGTGATGGCGCCGAGCACGGCACCCCAGGGTGATACCCGCCCGCCGATGAACTCGCCGCCGCCAAGGATGACGCCGGCGATGGAATAGAGCGTGTAGCGGTCGGCGATATGCGCGTCGGCGGCGCTGGAGAGGCCGAGCAGGGCGAGGCCCGAAAGCACGCCGAAGGTGCCGGCCAGCCCGTACATCACCATCTTGATCTTCAACAGCGACCAGCCGGCGCGTGCGACAGCGCGCGGATTGCCGCCGCTGCCGCGCAGCACGGCGCCGTATGAGGAATGCATCAGGCCGAGCTCGACCACGACCGCGATCACCACCGCGGCGACGATCGGAAAGGGCACGACGGGGACGTGCAGCCCCATCAGGCCGCGCAGCCAGCCGGGATCGGTGCCGCCGGGCGCGGGAAACAGCAGCACCGAGATGCCGAGCCAGACGAAGGACATGCCGAGCGTCACCACGATCGAGGGCAGGTGCCTCAGATGCACCAGCGCGCCGATCGCCACATAGGCCGCGATCGCGAGCAGCAGCAGGCCCCAGCCGACCAGCGGCTGATCCGCCAGGAACATGCCGGCGATGCAGGTGACGAGGCCGACGAAGGGGCCGACCGAGAGATCGAGGTCGTTGACCGCGATGACGAACATCTGCGCCAGGGTCGCCAGTGCCACCGGCACGGAATACTGCAGCATCAGGTTGAGGCCGAACGGCTTCAGTGCCAGCGGTTGCTTCACGTAGATGGCGGCCAGCAGGATCGCCAGCGTGATCGCCGGCAGCGCCTGCCGCAGCCGCTCGCGGGTCATAAAGGTCATGACGCCACTCAAGAGATCGTCATGCCCGGACTTGACCCGGGCATCTCGTGCCGCTTGCGAAAGATCGCCGGGTCAACCCCCGGATCAAGTCCGGGGGCGGCGATGACGACTTGGGGTAGAGCCATCACGCCGACTCTTTGAACGAGGATTGCAGGATCTTCTGCTCCGTCATCTCGGCCCGCGGCAGGTCGGCGACGATCTGGCCGTTGCGGAAGACGTAGACATGGTCGCAGTTGTAGAGCTCGTCCATCTCGGTCGTGTACCAGAGGAAGCTGCGGCCGGCGGCGGCCTCGGCGCGCATCAGGTCGTAGACTTCGAGCTTGGTGCCGACGTCGACGCCGCGCATCGGATCGTCCATCAGCAGAATCTCGGCATCCGAGCCGAGCGCGCGCGCGAACACGGTCTTCTGCTGGTTGCCGCCGGAGAGCGAGAGGATGTTGTCGTTCATGTCCGGCGTGCGGATGTTGATCCGCTTCTGCCAGAGGGCCGCCATCTCGTTCTCGCGCTTCAGATCGACGAGACCGTGCTTGAGCATGCGGCGGAGCGAGCGCACCGTGATGTTCTCGGCGATCGACCAGAGGGTGAAGATGCCTTCGGTCTGGCGGTCGCCGGCGATGAAGGCGACCGGGCGACTGATCTCGACGCCGTGCATGCCGCGGGTGGCGCCCTCGAAGATCTGCAGCAGCAAGCGGGTCTGGCCGTGGCCGGCAAGCCCGGCCAGGCCGACAATCTCACCGCGATGGGCGACGAGCTCGGTTCCGGCGGTCTGTAGCGCCGAGCGCGCGCGCACCACGACCGGGGTGGCGCTCCGCTCGCGCGTTTCGCTCTGCGTGACGGCGCCCCCATGGCCTTCGGCGACGGTGCCCATGGCGGCGACCAGGGAGTCGCGGTCGAACGCCTTCGCCGGACGCTCGGCGACCACCTTGGCGTCCTTCATCACGACGACGCGGTCGGAATACTGCAGGATCTCGCCCAGGAGATGCGAGATCAGGATCGCGCTGCGGCCGGCGGCGACCTGGCGGCGCACGAAGTCGAGCAGCTGCTTCGCGGTCACCGCGTCGAGCGAGGAGGTGGGTTCGTCGAGGATCACGAGGTGGAGCGGGTCATCGGTCACGGTGAAGGCGCGGGCGATCTCCACCATCTGGCGCTGGCCGAGGCTCAGCTCGCCCACCGGATCCGAGGGCGAGATGCCGTGCCCCGGCACGATCTCGTCGAGCTTCGCCCGGATGAGCCGCCCGGCGCGCGCCTTCCAGTCGAAGCCCTGAAGGGCGGGATGCATGATCCGGGTGTTCTCCGCCACCGTGAGATTGGGGCAGAGCGAGAGCTCCTGGAACACGCAGCGGATGCCGCGGCGATGCGCCGAAGTGACGGAATAGGCGCCGGCGAGATTCTCGCCGCTGATCTCGATGGCGCCGGAATCCGGCGCGATGGTACCGGCCAGAACGCCCATCAGCGTGGACTTGCCGGCGCCATTGTGGCCGACCAGGCCGAGGCATTCGCCGGCATCGACCCGGAGGTCGACGCCGGCCAAGGCGCGGACGGCGCCGAAACTCTTCGCCACACCCTTGAGGTTGACGATCTCGTTCGGCGCCATCGCGGTGTTCAAGATCCGTGGTTGGTCCGGCTACTGGGCGTTGGCGGCGATCGCCTTCTTCGCATCGTCGAGCGAATACTCGACATTGGAGACGCCGCCCTTCTCGGTGGTCGCCAGCGCCTTGTCGAGCCCATCCTGATCGATCCGGAGATAGGGCACCAGCAGATCATGCGGCATCTTCTGCCCGTCGAGCAGCTGCTGCGCCACCCAGAAGGCGAGGGTCGAGACGCCCGGCGCGATCGAGGCCGACATGGTGGTGTAGCCGTTGGCCTGGTTCTGCTCCTTCCACCATTCGAGCTCGTCGTAGCGGTTGCCCATGATGATGAGCGGTGTCGGGCGGCCTGCATCCTTGAAGGCCTGGGCCGCGCCATAGCCGTCGCCGCCCTGATCGACGATCGCCTTGACCTCGGGCAGCGAGGGCAGCACGCCGGCCACTTCCTTCTGCGCGACGTCCTCGGCCCAGTTGCCGTTCACCGACCCCACGATCTTGAATTGCGGGTTCTCCTTGACGCCCTCCGCGATGCCGTCGTGGATCGCCGCGTCGATCGAAGTGCCCGCGAGGCCGCGGATCTCAAGCAGATTGCCGCCCTGCGGCATCTTCTCGGCGAGATACTTCACCTCGGCCTTACCCATGTCCTTGAAATCGACGACCACGCGATAGGCGCAGGGCTCGGTCACGATGCCGTCGAAGGAGACGACGATGATGCCGGCGTCGCAGGCCTGCTTGATGACGCCGTTCAAGGCGTCGGGCGAGGCCGAGTTGATGACGATCGCGTTGTAGCCCTGCAGGATCAGGTTCTGCACCTGGGCCGCCTGCTCGGTCACCTGGTTCTCCGACGTGGTGAAGGCGGTCGCCTCGGCGACGACGCCGTCCTTCACCGCCTGCTCGGTCACCTTCTTCCAGGAGCTCAGCATCGCCTGGCGCCAGGAATTGCCGGCGTAGTTGTTGGAAAGTGCGATCTTCTTGTCCTTGGTATCGGCGAAAGCGCTGGCGCTGGCCAGCGCCAGGCAGATGGCCGTTGCGCCGATCAAGCTCTTCCTGAACATGGGGTTCTCCTCCGTTTCGGTCCTGTCACTGGGATTGTTGTCGTTATTGGGCTCCCGCGGGACACGGGCGCCGGGCCGCAAAGCCGCACCATACCTCAACGATCAAAGCTGGAATGGACTCCGTCCCCGGGTTTGCGCGCCGTTCATCCGACGTCGCTTTGGCGGCGACGCTAACATGACCGTATATCGCATGCAATGTTCATACAAATGGGCGGACGCAAGGATTTTTGCGGTAGCGATGCGGCCGCGCCGGTGCCGTCAGCCGATGTAAGGAACGGGCGACCCTGCAAAGGAGCGGCGGAAGGCGGCGAGGCGCTCGATCACCTTCGGTCGCGCGACCTTGAGATGCGCCAGCATGCGTTCGGCGACGGTCGCGGTGTCGCCGCGCGCCATGGCGGCGACGATCTCCAGATGCTCGGCCATGAACGGCTCGTTCGCCGGGTAGGAGAGCTGCGTGCCGAGCATGTGCTTGGCGGTGATGAACAGGCAGCGGGTGCGTTTCAGCACCTCGATGATCTCGCGGTTGTCGCCGCGTTCGACGCAGGTGACGTGGAGACCGTGCTCCAGGGCGTCCATCTCGGCCGCGGTGACGTTGGGGTAGGCGGCGAGGGCGGTTTCGAGCCGCCGGCTCATGTCATCGAGGAACTCCGGCGGCACCCGGCCGACGCTGGCGGCGAGCGCCTTGGGCTCGACCAGCTCGCGCAGATCGTAGAGGTCGCAGACTCGCTTCTCGTCCAGCGGCACCACGTACCAGCGCAGCCGCTCGTCCTTGGCGACGAGGCCGGTCGATTGCGCCTGCACCAGCACGTCATGGGCGACGGTGCGTCCGACCTTGTAGAAGCGCGCCAGCTCGACCTCGTTGACCCGGAAGCGGCCGAGCGCCGAATGGAAGATCAGCTCGCGCTCGACGGTTTCATAGATGCGCTGCCAGGCCCAGGTGCGCGGCAGCTCGGGCCTCGCTTCGTCGAGGCCGAGGAGGCCGGCGGTGAGGCGCACGCGGCGCGCGGTCTTGCCGTTGTCGTCGGCGGTCTCGGTACCTTCGGCGCCGACCACGAAGCCGCGGCCGTCGAAGCGGCGCACCTTGCCGCGATCGGAGAGCTCCGAAAGCGCTTGTTTGACCGGCGTGCGGCTGAGGCCGAAGATCTGCGCCAGCGAGCCTTCGAGCAGGATGGTACCCGGACGCAGCCGCCCCGCTTCGATGCTGTCTTCGAGAATGGCCGCGACCTTCCGGTAGACCGGCAGCCCCGGCTCAACCCATCGATCCATATCCGCCGCCGCCCCGCGATGTGATCTTTTGCCGGAGGGTTCTAGCGCAGATTGCGCGAGAGGGCGAGGGTTCAGAATTTGTTCCTGTCAGGTTGCCAGCGGCGGATTGGCTTTCGCGGGCGCGGCAGGTTAATAATTGCAGTGCGGGATCGATAACGCTGTCGGGTGCGGGCGTCGATCCCGGGTAAATCACGGGGGAGACGAGTATGGCGGCGCAGATCGGCCAGGTGAGCGAGGTCACCGGCTCCAACATCAAGGCGTCGATGGATGCCTCCCAGTTGGCCGCCGCCCAGGCCGGCGCAGAGCAGACCAGCGTCACCGTCGGCTCCATGGTCGAGGTCCGCAGCGGCGCCGCCCGGGTGCTCGGCATCGTCTCTGCCATCCGCAGCCCAGGGATCGACAAGGGCGCGGTGATGGATATCAGCCTGGTTGGCCAGTTCATCGACAACGGGCAGGGCGGGGCGGATTTCAAGCGCGGCGTCGCCCGCTGGCCGGCGATCGGCGCCGCGGTCGTGACGGTCGCCGATGCCGATGCCGCTTCGGTCGTCCGCACCACCTCGAACAGCACCGTCCACATCGGCAAGGCCGAGTTCAACGGCACCCAGGACATCTATCTCGACGTCGACAACCTGCTTCGCACCCATTTCGCGATCTTCGGATCCTCCGGCTCGGGCAAGACCTCGACCACGTCGGTCATCCTGCGCGCCATCCTGGAACGCCTGCCCAATGCGCACATGATCCTCTTGGACCCGCACAACGAGTACGAGGGCGCCTTCGCCGGCATGACCGAGCGCCTCACGCTGCAGACCCTGCGGCTGCCATACTGGATGCTGCGCTTCCAGGAGCTCTGCGCGGTCTTCAAGGTGCTGCCGGAATCCGAGTACGCCTCGGAGGTGAAGATCCTGCGCGAGGCGGTGGTGCAGGCGAAGACGCTCTATGCCGGGATCGCCGCCTCGGCCGCGAAGCCGGGCCAGCCGGGCGGCTCGACCTCGAGCCTCAATCTCGACAGTCCGGTGCCGTTCCGCCTCTCGGACTTCCGCCGCATCGTCAACGACATGATGGGCAAGCTCGACAATCCGGAGGCGATCCAGAGCTATCTCCGGATCCTGAACCGGCTGGAAGAGCTGACCACCGACGACCGCTACGGCTTCATGTTCGGCCCTCAATTCGTGCGCGACGTGATGGGCGAGGTGATCTGCCAGCTGACGCGCATTCCGGTGGAGGGCAAGCCGATCACCACGATCGATCTCTCCGACATCCCGGAGGAGATCGTCGACGTCGTGGTCTCGGTCGTGTTCCGCACCATCTTCGCCTTCGCGGTCTGGAGCGGCGAGGAGGGTGCGATCCCGACCGTGCTGGTCTGCGAAGAGGCCCATCGCTATCTCTGGGACGACCGCAGCGGCCGCAGCATCTCGCTCGCCGTGCATGCCGCGGGACAGGTGGCCAAGGAAGGGCGCAAATACGGTGTCGGCCTCGGCATCATCTCGCAACGGCCGTCCGAAGTCTCGCCCTCGATCGTCTCGCAATGCGGCACCATCATCACGCTCCGGCTCGGCAACGAGCGCGACCTCGCCTTCGTGAAGAACGCGCTGCCGGATTCCGCCGCGGGGCTGATGCAGGCGCTGCCCGCGTTGAACACCCGGGAAGCGATCGTGTTCGGCCAGGGCGTCGCCTTCCCGACGCGCCTGACCGTCAACGAGCTTCCGGCCTCGGCCCGGCCGCGGCAGAAGGTGAAGTCCTTCATGGAAGCCTGGTCCAAGGACACGACCGACACCGGCCTCGTCATGCGCACGATCGAGCGCTGGCGGCAGCGGCTGCACCATATCCGGCGGGCCTAGGCGCTGGTCGCGTTCCGCAAGGCCCGGGCCGAGGACGTTCCGGCGATCGTGGCACTGCTCGCCGACGATCCGCTCGGCAGCACGCGCGAGGATCCGGGCAATCCGCGCTACGCCGAAGCGTTTGCCGCGCTCGATCGCAGCGAGCACCAGCTGCTGGCCGTGGCCGATGACGGCGGCACTGTGGTCGGCTGCCTGCAGCTCACTTTCATTCCCGGCCTGTCGATGATCGGCCTTACGCGCGGCCAGATCGAGAGCGTGCGCATCTCGCGGTCGCGCCGCGGGCGGGGGCTCGGCCAGCGGATGGTCGAATGGGCGATCGCGCAATGCCGAAGCCGCGGCTGCGGCCTCGTCCAGCTCACGATGGACAAGCAGCGCGGCGAGACGCTGCGCTTCTACGAGAGCCTCGGCTTCGTCGCGAGCCATGTCGGGTTCAAGCTGAAGCTGCGGTGAGCAACCCGCGTCACGTCTGTACGCGCGGTCTCTTGCGGCGCTCGACCACCCGCACGCCGCCGAAGGTCTGGCGCGCAAGCTTCAGCACCTTGGGATCGACCTTGGGTTCCTCGACCGCAAGCCCGCGCGACATTTCGTCGATGATGACGCGCAGCACCTCCAGCCGGGCCGCCGGCTTGTTGTCGCCCTGGACCGCGTGCCACCGCGCGTGCTTGGTGGAAGTGCGGTCGAACATGTCCTCGATCGCCTCGACATAGTCGTCCCAGCGGTCGCGGTTGCGGAAATCCTCGTAGGAAAGCTTCCAGCGCTTCCGCGGATTGCGCAGCCGCTCCTCGAAGCGGCGCAGCTGCTCGCTCTTGCTGATGTGGAGGAAGACCTTGATGACCCTGGTGCCGTTCTCGATCAGCTGGCGCTCGAACTCGTTGATCTCGCGATAGGCGCGTTTCCATTCCGCGGGCTTCGCGAAGCCCTCGACCCTTTCTACCAGCACCCTGCCGTACCATGAGCGGTCGAAGATCGCGGTGTGCCCGCGCTCCGGCATCCGAGCCCAGAAGCGCTGCAAGTAGTGCTGGCGCATCTCGATCGGATTGGGCGCGCCGATCGGCCAGACCTTCAGGCTCCTGGGATCGAGCGCCCAGGAGATGCGGCGGATGGCGCCACCCTTTCCGGCGGCATCCATGCCTTCGAAGGCGATCGCCGCGCGGTCGCCGGAGAAAAGATAGGCGTGCTGCACGCGCTCGAGCTCGTGCTGCAGATCGGTCAGCCTGGCCTCGTAAGTATCGAGGTCGATGCTGGACAGCTGCCTCAGCTTGTCGAGACGGAGTCTATTCGACATCGCGGATTCTCCCCCCGGAGAGGCTCCAGCCTACTCCTTGGCGCCGCCGGTGCCCACCTTGTCGATCAGCGCCCGGTAGAGGAAGAAGAGCCCGATGAGGAACACGGCGGCGATGACGATGTCGAGATTACCGAGCCAGTGCGCGACCGATTGATAGGCTTGGCCCGAGAGCATCCCGATCGCCACCAGCACGACGGACTGGGCCAGCGACACCAGGACGCAGGTGATGATGAAGCGGCGGTAGGGCACGCGGATGCTCCCCGCCACGATCAGCCCGGTGAATCCCACCCCATGGACCAGCTTGGAGATGGCGATCGCCCGCAAGTCTCGCTGGCCGAAATATTCCAGCACCTCGCGCACGCGTTCGGGCGACAGCTTCATGCGGGGCCCGATTCGGCCGAACCAGCCGCTGCACCAGCGGCCGAACACATAGAGCACGGTGTCGCCGATCAGGTCGCCGAGGGCGACGATGGCGAAGGCGAGGCCGAGGTTGATCTCGCGCGAGGCGGCGAAGAAGCCGATGACGATGCTCATCAACGGCGCCTCGAACAACGCGATCGGCAGGATCACGTAATACTTGTAGGTCGCAATGAGGTCGGCGATCTGCGCGATCACGTGCCGGTCCTTTGGGCTTCCATCCCGCTCTCGGTCTTCATGATCCTAGCGGATTCTTGCTGACGATGGCGTAGAGATACATGCCCTCGGTGCCGGCCGGCCGGGGCATCACCGGATGCCGGCGCAGCGGCCAGGTCAGAGGCGCCAGCCAGAAGGCGAGGCGGTCGGCGAGGCCGCGCGACACCCTGACCGGCTGCTGCACGTAGAGCGCCGGCTCGGTCTCGAACCGCTTCTTCAGGAAGGCGCCAAACCCGGTCTCGTCGAAGGCGATCGAGAACTTGGCATCGATCTCCTCGAGCCGCATCCGGAAATAGCGTCGCACCAGCTCCTGGTTGATGCAGTTGATGACCAAGGTGCCGCCTGGCTTCAGCAGCCGGTACATCCTGGCGAGCGCACCCTCGGCGTCGCCGAGATAGAACAGCGTGCCGAGGCAGATCACCACGTCGAAGGCGCCGTCCTCGAGCGGGCAGGTCAGGAAATCGCCCTGGATCGCGCGCACCCGGGGATCGCCGTCTTGAACCGTCGCGGCGATGTGGCGGTCAACCGAGACGATCGAACGCGCGCCCGCGGCGAGCAGCAGGTCGTGGCCGATGCCGGCACCGCCGCCGACATCGAGCACGGTCTTGCCTTTGACGAAGCGCGCGGCGAAGCGGTAGTTCTCCTCGCTGCGCTCGCGGGCGATGCGCTCGATCATCGAGCTGCCGCCGGTCGAAGCGCGGTCGATGATGATGGCGCGGGCTAGGCGTCGGCGCAGACCGCTAGGCATCGTTGATGACGATCTCGCGGTACCGGCCGGTCAGCGACACTGGAAGCTTGGTTCCGTCCGAAATGAGAATCCGGCCGCCGGAGACGTCGAACACCAGGCTCTGATAGGTTCCGTCGTTGGTGGGCGATTGGCCCGAGTTCTTATGCCCGAGCCCGTTGTCGGTGTTCTTCAGGATGGCGATCACGTGCTCCGGCACCGGCTTGCTGTTCTCGGCGAGCCGGTTCATCAGCGCCAGTCGCTGCTCGCTGATGGTCGTCTTCTTGCGCGAGAGTAGCGAGAGCTCGTCGTCGTTGAAGTGCGTGGCGCAGCAGAGGAAGGTCCCGTTGTCATTGGCGACCTTGATCGATTGCGGTGTGATCTCGTAGACGCGGCTCTTGCCCTCGGCGTGCGACGTCACGAGGTTGCTGATGCAGCGCTGGATCGGATTGCCGCGGATGACGGCATCGGCGCCCTCGAGATCTTCCGATTCCTCCAGGATCATGCGCTGGAGCAGGGTGGTCGCGAGATTGCCCGGCACCGATTCCTCGCGCGTGGCGGCGATCTGGTGCGACATCATGGCGATGCCACGCTCGTTGAAACCGCCGAGCACGCCGAGAAAGAGCCCGGGCGTCACGTGGACGTAGCGGTGCTTGCCGGGAACCGCGACGTCCATCACCACCGGCGGAAACCACTTGAGGGCGAGTTGTGCGATCCAGGGGAGAAGGTCGGTGTTGCGCCCCACGATCGTCGTGCCCGAGCCCGAGAAGGCGACCGAGGAGCAGTGGAATCCGTACTTCTTCAGGATGTCGAAGATGAAGTTCATGAAGTAGAGCGCGCGATAGGGAATGCCTGAGCCCTCGGCGTAGCCGCTGAGCTCTTCGAGATAGCGCTCGGGGATGCGGATCCGGCGGAAGTCGCGCCGGGTGATCGCCCAGAGCAGATTGATCACGGCACGGGCGCGCCAGCCGCGGAACAGACCAATCCCGGGATAGTCGGATTGCGCCAGCAGGCGTCCGACCGCGATGCCGGTCTCGCGATAGGAGGCCTCCCGGGTCTTCAGGTGCCAGATGCCGTCCTGCACCGAGAGGGTGGATTGGCCGAAGGCGTAGCGGCCTGGAACGGCGGATGAACGGGCCGCCTGCCAAAGTCCAATACCGGGACCGGCTCCGCCAGCCTCGCGCCGAATGTCCGCTGCCTCGGAAATCTCGCTCACGATACCGTCCGAACTGGTGATGGGATGCGTCGAGCCCGAAGACGGCGGCTCGGTGCCGGAGTGAGGTCGCGGCCGAGGCGGTGACCGGCGGTCACGCTTATTCCGTGCATCCGGTTCGCTCCGCCGGTCGAAGGTTAACGCCGGGTTCTTTCATGGCGAAAACGTCGTTGTCAATCCATAGCCGGTCCTGTTGGCGGCGGACCGGCCGCGGCTCAAAGCGCATCATGCAGTATCACGCGGCAGCACCCGATCAGTTTGCGGTCAACACCCCGAGGCCCGAGACGAGCGGGCATTTTCAATATCATATCCGCCCAGCTTGACACAAAATTGACGTGCCGCCGACGTTAATCCCGATCACCCAGAGGGGCTTTGGCGGGCTGACGACGGACAGTTTCGGCGGAGACTAGAAGCCTAGGGCCTTGGCCTGCTTGACCCCGGGGAGCGCCTGCACCTCGTCGATCAAGTGATTCGGCAGGGCGCCGTCGATCTCGACCAGGCAGATCGCGTCCTGGCCCGGCGCGGTACGGCCGAGCGCGAAGGTGGCGATATTGACCTTGTGGTCGCCGAGCAGGGTGCCCAACCGGCCGATGAAGCCGGGCTTGTCCTCGTTGGTGACATAGAGCATGTGCGGCCCGAGTTCGGCATCGACCTTGATGCCCTTGATCTCCACGACGCGCGGGCGCTGGTCGGCGAACAGCGTGCCGGCGATGTCGCGGCGCCAGTTGTCGCTCTCGACGCCCAGCCGGATCAGGGTGTGGAAGTCGCCCTCGCGGTCGTGCTTCACCTCGGTGACGTCGATGTCGCGCTCCTTGGCCACCAGCGGCGCGTTCACCATGTTGACCGAATCGAGCTGCGGCTTCAGCAGGCCCTGCAACAGCACCGCGGTCAGCGGCCTGGTGTTGAGCTGCGCCACATGGCCTTCGTATTCCACGACGACGCGGCGGATCCCGGTCTCGGTCGCCTGGCCGGCGAAGGCACCCAATTGCTCGGCGAGCTTCATGTAGGGGCGCAGCTTCGGCGCCTCCTCGACCGTCACCGAGGCCATGTTGATCGCGTTCGCGACCGCGCCATGCAGCAGGAAGTCCGCCATCTGCTCGGCGACCTGCACCGCAACATTGAACTGCGCCTCGGTCGAGGAGGCGCCGAGATGCGGCGTGCAGACCACGTTGGGATGGTTGAACAGGAGGTTCTCGTTCGCGGGCTCGGCCGAGAACACGTCGAGTGCGGCGCCGGCAACCTGGCCGGAATCGAGCGCGGCCTTGAGATCGGCCTCGACCACCAGGCCGCCGCGGGCGCAATTGATCAGCCGCACGCCGGGCCGGCACTTTGCCAGCGCCTCGGCGTTGACGATGCCGCGGGTCTGGTCGGTCAGCGGCGTGTGCAGGCTGATGAAATCGGCGCGCTTCAACAGCGTCTCGAAATCGACCTTCTCGACGCCGAGATCGGCGGCCCGCTCGGCCGAGAGGAAGGGATCATAGGCGATCACCCGCATCTTCAGCCCTTGCGCACGGTCGGCGACGATCGAGCCGATGTTGCCGCAGCCGATGATGCCGAGCGTCTTGGCATAGAGCTCGACGCCGACGAATTTCGACTTTTCCCATTTGCCTTGATGGGTGGTGCGGTCGGCCAGGGGGATGTGCCGCGCCAGCGCCATCATCAGCGCCACCGTATGCTCGGCCGTCGTGATGTTGTTGCCGAAAGGCGTGTTCATCACGCAGATGCCGCGCGCGGTCGCGGCCTTGACGTCGATGTTGTCGACGCCGATCCCGGCGCGACCCACCACTTTGAGCTTGGTCGCCGCGGCGATCACGTCGGCGGTGACCTTGGTGGCCGAGCGGACGGCGAGGCCTTCGTAGCCGGCGATGATCTGCGCCAGCTCCTTCGGCTTCAGCCCGACGCGTTCCTCGACCGCCACGCCGCGGTCCTTGAAGATCTGCACCGCGGCGGGCGCCAGCTCGTCGGCGATCAGCACTTTCGGGGTCATGATTCAGGCCGCCTTCTCGTTCTTCGATTTTACCTGCGCATAGGCCCAGTCGAGCCAGGGCAGCAGTGCCTCGATATCCGCGCTCTCGATCGTGGCGCCGCACCAGATGCGCAAACCCGGCGGCGCATCGCGGTAGGCGCCGAGGTCGAGACCGACACCCTCGCTCTCCAGCAACGCGGCAAGCGACTTCGCGAGCTCCTGTTGCGCCGTCTCGGGGAGCGCGCGGAACCAGGGATCGGCGATCTTCAGGCAGACGCTGGTCGTGGAACGGATGGCGGGATCCTCGGCCAGGAACGCCGCCCAGCCGCTGCGCGCGACCCAATCGGCGAGGCGCCGATAGTTGCGCTCGGTGCGCGCGACGAGGGCGGAGAGGCCGCCGATGCTCTCGGCCCAGCCGAGCGCGTCGAGCTGGTCCTCGACGCAGAGCATCGAGGGCGTGTTGATGGTCTCGCCCTTGAAGATGCCATCGCTCAGCTTGCCGCCCGCAGTCAGGCGGAACACCTTCGGCAGCGGCCAGGCGGGCTGGTGGGTCAGCAGGCGCTCGACCGCGCGCGGCGAGAGCGACAGCATGCCGTGGCCGGCTTCGCCGCCCAGCACCTTCTGCCACGACCAGGTGACGACATCGAGCCGTTCCCAGGGGAGCGGCATCGCGAAGGCGGCCGAGGTGGCGTCGCAGATGGTGAGGCCCGCGCGGTTCGCTGGAATCCAATCGCGTTCCGGCAAGCGCGCGCCGGAGGTGGTGCCGTTCCAGCAGAACACGAGATCGCCCGACCAGTCGATCTTGGCGAGATCGGGCAGCGCGCCATAGGGCGCTTCCAGCACGGTCGCCGGCAGCTTCAACTGGCCGGTGATGTCCTTGGCCCAGTCCTTGGAGAAGCTTTCGAAGGCGAGCACCGTCACGGGCTTCGGCCCCAGCAGCGACCAGAGCGCCATCTCGACCGCGCCGGTATCCGACCCGGGAACGATGCCGATCCGATAGTCGGCGGGAATGCCGAGAACTTTCCGCGAGCGCTCGATCACCTCAGCCAATTTGGCCTTGCCGGGCTTCGATCGATGGGAGCGGCCGAGCGCGGCCTGTTCGAGGAGGGCGGGGGTCCAGCCGGGGCGCTTGGCGCAGGGACCGGACGAAAAAAGCGGCCGTTGAGGCCGCCCTGCAGGACGAGTCATCGGCGATCCTTCCAGATCGATGCGCTCCGTTGGGGGAGCGTGGCCCACCGTCGATATTCCGGATTTCGCCGCGGCTGTCAACAAAGACGTCGTCATGGCCGGGCTCGACGCGGCCATCTTGCGCCACCTGCAGACAGATACCCGGGTCAAGCCCGTGCATGACGGACTCTATGCGGCGAGCGCCCTTACGATCTCCGCGGTTGAACGCACCAGCGACACCCGTGGCAGCGTCTTCTCGATCGCGAAGCGATGCAGGTCCTCGCCCATGCTGCTGCAGGCATCCTCGGCGATGACCACCGTGTAGTTGTCCTGCCAGGCATCGCGCGCCGTCGATTCGACGCCGAAATTGGTGGCCATGCCGCCGAGCACGATGTGGGTGATGCCGCGGCGCCGGAGCTGGAGGTCGAGCTCGGTGCCGTGGAAGGCGCTCCATTGGCGCTTGACGATCCAGAGATCGGGTGCGATCGCCGCGAGTTCTGCGGGATACTCGGACCAATCCGCCGGCAAGCCACCCGGCGGTAGCATCATCGGCGTGTCGATCTCGCCCTGTGGGCGATCGGCGAATCCCTCCGAGAAGGCGACGCGCACGAAGACCGTCAGCGCGCCTGCAGCCTTCGCCTGCTTCGCAAGCTTGAGCGCCGTGCCTAAAACGTCCCCGGCCGAATGCGGTGCCAGGGGAAAGCCGAGCGTGCCTTTCTGCACGTCGATCAGCACGAGCGCGGTCCGTTTGGCATCCAGCGTCAACATGGGAGAAGGCTCCGGAAGGTGGGGATACGGAGCTATATGTGCCCGACGCAGCGCGCCGCAAGACGCGCCAAAGAAAACGGCCGGGGCCTGGGCCCCGGCCGTCTCCGTCCGCGATGCCGGTCGGCTTACTCGGCCGCCTTGGCGACGGTGACAGCACCAGCCTTCAGCTTGGCGGCGATGCTGGCCACATGCTGGCCCTGGAAGCGCGCCATGCCGAGCTCCTTCTCGCTCGGCTGCCGGCTCCCGTCGGCGCCGGCGATAGTGGAGGCACCATAGGGCGAGCCGCCCTTGATCTCCTCGAGGCCCATCTGCTCCTGGCACGCATAGGGCAGGCCGACCACCATCATGCCCTGGTGCAGCAGCACGGTGTGGAAGCTGAGGATCGTGCTCTCCTGGCCGCCATGCTGGGTGGCGCTCGAGGTTATGACGCTGCCCGGCTTGCCGACCAGCGCGCCTTTCATCCAGAGCCCGCCGGTCTGATCCAGGAAGCTCTTCATCTGGCCGGCCATGTTGCCGAAGCGGGTCGGCGTCCCGAAGATGATGGCGTCGTAGTCGGCCAGCTCGTCCGGAGTGGCGATCGGCGCCTCCTGGTCGAGCTTGAAATGCGACTGCTTCGCGACCGCTTCCGGAACTGTCTCCGGGACGCGCTTCAGCACCGCGGTCGCGCCCGGAACCCGCGCGACGCCTTCGGCCGCCGCCATCGCCATCTGCTCGATATGGCCATAGCTCGAATAGTAGAGCACCAGCACCTTGGTCATCTCACCCTCTCTGCAAAGGCTTCCGCTGTGTCGATACAGCGAGGCAAGATCGGATGCAGGACCAGCCGTGACAATCACCGGCGGGGTGATAAAATTGTCAACGCAGCGGGAACAATGACGAATCGGAGTCAGGAACGGCATGGATCAGATCGCCGCCATGCGCAGCTTCCGCAAGGTGCTCGAGCTCGGCAGCTTCTCCGCGGCCGCGCGCCAGCTCGGCCTCTCCAAGGCCGCGGTCTCCAAGCAGGTGAGCGAGCTCGAAGCCTATCTCGGCGCCACGCTGATCCATCGCACGACGCGACGCCTGCATCCGACCGATGCCGGTCAGGCCTATCTTGAAAGTGCCGCCGCGGTGCTCGACGAGCTCGAAGCGGCGGATGCCGCGGTCCGCCATCTGCAGTCCGAGCCGTCGGGCACCTTGCGGATCAGCGTTCCGAATGCCTTCGGTCAGGTTTGCATCAGCGCCATGCTGGCAGAGTTGGGCAAGCGCCATGCCAAGCTGACGGTCTCGGTGGAGGCGACGGATCGCCAGGTCGATCTGGTGGAGGAGGGGTTCGACGCCGCCTTGCGCATTCGCCGCAGTCTGCCCGATTCGACGCTGATCGCCCGGCGCATCCGCGAGATCCCGGTCCATATCGTGGCGGCGCCGTCCTATCTCAAAGCAAGAGGCACGCCGCAGAAGCCGGAAGACCTTACGCAGCACAATTGCTTCATCTACACGCTGAGCCCGCGGCCCTTCGATTGGACCTTCAAGACGCCGAACGGGCAGCGCAACGTGAAGGTGCGCGGCTCGATCCACACCAATCACGGACATTTGTTGCTGGAGCCGCTGCGCCAGGGCCTCGGCATCGCTATCTTGCCGGACTTCCATATCTCCCAGGACCTGGAGGCCGGAACGTTGGTGCCG
This sequence comes from Candidatus Cybelea sp., assembly GCA_035542015.1. Lineage (GTDB taxonomy): Bacteria > Pseudomonadota > Alphaproteobacteria > Dongiales > Dongiaceae > Dongia. The sequence goes on along the minus strand of DATKMF010000058.1, from coordinate 11,972 downwards.
ATCCTGACGAAGTATCCGGCCGACCCGGTCGGACTTTATGTGGTCTACCCGCCGAGCCGGCATTCGAGTCCGAAGATCCGCGCTTTGGTCGACCTCGCGACCGAGTGGTTCGCCCACGATCGGGGCTGGCGGGAGACGGAACTGGCGGCTGCGCCGGCACGCCGGTCTGCAGCAAGGGCACGGGTCGCGCATGGCGAATGAGGTCGCGTCGCGCTCGGCCCCGGTGCGGTCCGTGCCGGTCTGGGATCCCTATGTGCGCCTGTTCCATTGGCTGCTGGTGATCGGCATGGCGGCCGCATGGTGGACCGGGAAGAGCGGGCCGATGGACCTCCACTACAAGCTCGGTCTCATCGTCCTCTTTCTGGTGATCTTCCGTCTGCTCTGGGGCCTCGTCGGCAGCCCGACGGCGCGGTTTGCGCATTTCTTGAAAGGGCCCAGCGCCGTCTTCTCCTATATGCGGACCATGGCCCTGCCGAAGCCGTCCTTCAGTTTCGGCCACAATGCCGGCGGCGGTGTGATGGTTGCCGTGCTGCTGATCGTCGTGCTGATCCAGGATGCGAGCGGCCTCTTCAACACCGATGACGTGCTGTTCGAAGGCCCGTTCTACAACGCCGTGCCGGAAAGTTTCAGCCGCTTGATGGGCTTCATCCACGCCCAGTTCTTCAACCTCGTGCTGGTGCTGGTGGCGCTCCACGTGGCGGTGATCGCGCTCTATCTCGTCTGGAAGCGCGAAAACCTGGTGCGTGCCATGGTGACGGGCAGGGCGCGCCTGCCCGAGCCGGTGGCGCGGGCGGCGGAAGCGAACGGCGAGACGCGCTTCGCCTCGCCGTTTCGTGCCCTCGCCTGCGCCGCAGTCGCCGCGGCGGTGCCGATCGCGATCTACTATTTGGGCTGAAAAGCGACTATTGCCGCTTGTGTCGGTAGGGTTTGTGGCAGTCGGTGCAGGCGGCGATCACCTTGTCGAACTGCGCCCGGACGGTGGCGAGATCGCCCGCCTGGCCGGCCGCCGCCAGCATCTTGGCCTGCTCCTGCAGATTGGCGGCCTTGGCCTTGAAGTCGTCGAAGTTCTGCCAGATCTCCTTGTTGGCGCCGGTGTCGCCCTGGTCCGTGCCGGCCGGGAACAGGCTGGGGATCTGCGCCGCGGTGTCGGCGATCTTGTTGGCCGGGGCTGCCACGTCGCCCGGGTTGCCGTTGGCCTTGATGATCCCGTCGATCGTCTTCAGCGCCTCGCCGTTCCCCTTCATCGCGTCCTGACGCTGCTTCAGCACGTCCTGCGCAACCGCCGCCACGCCGACTAAGGACAGAATCACCGTTGCGCAGGCCAATCTGGCCCACGCCTTTCTGCTGATTTTCGCCATTGGAACTCCCTTACTGACACGCACTTCGAGGAAACTGATTATGCGGTGTGATACGAGGCGCCGCAGCGTCGTTCCGAGGGCTCTCACGGGGTTGTGAGAAATGTGGCAACTGTCATAATTCGGTCATCTAAGGGTTACTTTTTCGGCTTGTGAGGGGAACCTATGGTCCCGCCGGGGAAAGCAGAACGCACGATTCATGGCGGTAGAAACCGAACTTAAGCTGCTCCTGCCGCCTGAGGCCGCCGCGGAAATCGTGCGGCGGCCGGGCGTGCGGCGCCTGCTCATACCTGGCGACGGCTCGTCTCCGGAAGGCGGCGAACCGCCGTCGGAAGCGCCGGCTTCCGTTGAGGACGCCGTCGACGGCGCCGTCCCGGACCGGGTGGTGCCACAGCGCCAGAAACTCGACTCGATCTATTTCGACACGCCCGACCGATGGCTTTCCGAGCACCGCATGGCGCTCCGAGTGCGCCGGATCGGCCGGAAGAAGATCCAGACTCTGAAGGCGCCGGCTTCGGGTCCTGGAGGGCTGCAGAACTTTCAGGAGCTGGAGGCCATCGTCGCCGCCGACCGCCCGCAGCTGCCGCTCGTGGCCGATGTCAAGCTCCGGAGCCGGCTGGAGCGCGCCAAGATCTGGCCGCGCCTCCGCCCGGTCTTCGAAACCAGGTTCCATCGCACCAGCTTCACCCTGGACCACAGCGGCTCGATCCTGGAGGTTGCGGTCGATCAGGGCGACATCGTCGCCGAGGGGCGCCGCCGTCCCCTTGCAGAGGTGGAGCTGGAGCTCAAAGCGGGCAAGCCCGACGCGCTCTACGACCTGGCCGAACAACTGGCGCTCGAGATCAGCGAGGAGTTCCCGGTTCGTCTCGGCCTCGAAACCAAGGCCGCCCGCGGCTTCGCCCTCGCCGAAGGCAGCGAGCCCGAGCCGCACAAGGCGACGGACATCGATCTCTTGCGCGACGTCGCGACCGAGGAGGCGTTCGTCAGCATCGTGCACAACTGCCTCGACCAGCTGCGTGCCAACGAGGAGGCGGTGCTTGCGACCGAGGACGGCGAGGCGATCCATCAATTCCGCGTGGCACTGCGGCGCCTGCGGGCGATCGTCAGCGCCTATCGCGACCTGATCGACGATGACGTTCATGCGCTGATCTCGATCGACCTAAGGTGGCTGCAGCGGCAGTTCGGCCCTGCGCGCGACATCGATGTGCTGATCGCGGAGACGCTGGAGCCGATCCGGCTGCGTCTCCGGTCGCAGCCTGCCTTCGACATGCTGATCGATGCCGCGACCGCGGCGCGCACCGAGGCGCGGCGCACCGCGCATCTCGCGCTCGAGAATCCGCGCTACGTGGTGATGCTGATCCAGCTCTATCGCCGTCTCCATTCCGGAGACTGGCGGCGCGCCTCGGCGCGGGCCCGGCTCGGCGCGCCGTTGCGCGATTTTGCCCGGCCGCTGCTGCAATCGCGGCACAAGCGGCTGATGCGCCTGGGCGCGCGCTACCAGGCGCTGCCGGAGACTGAGCTGCACCGGCTGCGCATCCTGGCGAAGAAGATGCGCTATGCCGCGGAAGCCTTTCAGTCGCTCTACCGGGGCCGCGGCGTCAAACGCTACATCTCGGCCCTGGCCGATATCCAGGATTGCCTCGGCTCGGTCAACGACGCCTTCGTGAGCCGGCAGGTGCTGAGCGGACTGGCGCAGCGCCTGGTCATGGATCAGGGCATGGCGGCGGCGGACGCCAACCTGCTGCAGGGCCTGGTGCTCGGCTGGCAGACCGCGCGCATCGACCGCGACATCGCCGAGTTCCGCGACGTGTGGAGCACCTTCGCCAAGCAAAAGCGATTCTGGAGCTGAACGCCGCGGCTCAAGCCGAATCGCGGGGGCGCATAAAGGCGGCCAACGTGCCGCTGCCGGCGACGATGTCGTCCCAATGGTCGATCTCGAAGGTGACGGCGGCGATCGCGCCGGTGGGGAATTTGGTGCGCAGCCGCGCCACCGCCTTATGCTCGCCCTGGGCGACCAGCGAGCCGGCGAGATTGCCGAGCCCCGGATTGTGCCCGACCAGCATCACCGTCTCCGCCGTATCGGGCGATTTCGACACGGCCTCCAGGAGCTCGCGCGGCTCCGCCATGTAGAGGTCGTGCCGGAACGCGATCCGTGCACCCTCGGGCAAGCTCGGCTTCACCAGATCGAGTGTCTCCTTGGCCCGACGCGCCTCCGAGCAGAGCACGTAGTCCGGTCGATAGCCTTCGCCGGCGAGCCAGGTGCCCATGCGCGGCGCCGCCTTCCTGCCCCGCGGCGAGAGCGGCCGATCGATGTCGCTCTGCTGGGGATCGTCCCAAGCAGACTTGGCGTGGCGCATCAGGATGAGAGTCTTCATTTCGTCACGGGCTGGTAATGGCTTCTTGATGCCTGGAGGCCATGATTCCCCACTGCCTCCCGGCCTCGTGAATATTGGCGGGATTGCCGGCTTCGGCAAGAGCCGAGCGGCTAGCCGGAGGGGCTTGAATCGGAAGGTGAATCCCGGCAGGGATTGGCCTAGACTCGGGCCAAGTGAAACCGCCCTTTGAGGAATCGCTCCCCTCGGCGAGGTCTCGGGGCCAGCGACATTGGAGCATGGCATTGGACGACGCTGCTGCTTTGCCGGAACGCGACGAAAGCGAGGAATCCAGGTACCAGCCGGGCGCGCTCAACCGGTTCCTGAACCGTGAGCTCTCCTGGCTCGCCTTCAACGAGCGGGTGCTGGAGGAGGCGGGCAACAAGAACCATCCTTTGCTGGAGCGGCTGCGCTTCCTGTCGATTTCGGCCAACAACCTCGACGAGTTCTACATGGTGCGCGTTGCCGGTCTCCGCGGCCAGGTGCGCGCCGGCGTCTCGGCGGTCAGCGCCGAGGGCCTGACGCCGGCCCAGCAGCTGGCGGCGATCAACCAGCGCAGCGGCGAGTTGATGCGTAACCAGCAGATGCACTGGCGCACGCTCCGCCAGGAGCTGCGCGACAACGGGCTCCTCGTGGTCGATGTGGCGGAGATCACGCCCACCGAGAAGGAGTGGCTCGACAGCTATTTCCTGGACCAGTTCTTCCCTGTCCTGACGCCGATGGCGATCGATCCCGCGCATCCCTTCCCGTTCATCCCGAACCAGGGCTTCGCCATGGTGCTGCAGCTCCGGCAGGCGAGCGACGGCAAGACCATGCGCGCGCTCATTCCGATGCCGAATCAGCTGCCGCGCTTCATCCGCTTCCCGGGCAACGATCCGAAGAACGTGCGCTTCGTCACGCTGGAAGCGCTGGTCGGGCTCTACCTGCACCGGCTGTTCCCCGGTTTCGAGCTGCTCGACCGCGGTTATTTCCGTCTGATCCGCGACAGCGAGATCGAGATCCTGGAAGAGGCCGAGGATCTGGTGCGCTTGTTCGAATCCGCCCTGAAGCAGCGGCGGCTGGGCTCGGTGATCCGTCTCGAAGTCAACGCCGAGATGCCGGAGGAGCTGCTGTCCGAGATCATCGACGAGCTCGGCGCCAGTCGCGAGGACGTCTTCATCCTCGACGGGATCATCGGCCTCGCCGCCACCTCGAAGCTGATCGTCGACGAGCGGCCCGACTTGAAGTTCCAGCCGTTCAACCCGCGCTTCCCGGAGCGGATCCGCGACATGGGCGGCGACTGTTTCGCCGCCATCCGCCAGAAGGACATCGTCGTCCATCACCCCTACGAGAGTTTCGACGTCGTCGTGCAGTTCATCCTGCAGGCGGCGCGCGATCCGAACGTGGTCGCGATCAAGCAGACGCTCTATCGCACCTCCGAGGATTCGCCGATCGTCAAGGCGCTGATCGAGGCGGCGGAGGCGGGCAAATCGGTGACCGCGCTGGTCGAGCTGAAGGCGCGGTTCGACGAGGCCGCCAACATCCGCTGGGCCCGCGACATGGAGCGCGTCGGCGTGCAGGTGGTCTACGGCTTCGTGCAGCTGAAGACCCATGCCAAGGTCTCGATGGTGATGCGCCGCGAGGGGGCGACCCTGCGCAGTTATGTGCATTACGGGACCGGCAACTATCACCCGATCACCGCCAAGATCTATACCGACCTCTCGTTCTTCACGGCCGATCCCGCCCTCTGTCACGACGCGGCCCGCATCTTCAACTACATGACCGGCTACGCGCGGCCAGAAGGGACGGAGAAGGTCTCGTTCGCGCCTTTGACCCTGCGCTCGACGCTCTTGGAGCTGATCGACGTCGAGATCGAGCATGCCGCGGCGGGACGGCCCGCCACGATCTGGGGCAAGGTCAACTCGCTGGTCGATGCCGGCATCATCGACGCGCTCTACAAGGCGAGCAATGCGGGCGTGAAGGTCCATCTCGTCGTGCGGGGCATCTGCTGCCTCCGGCCCGGCGTCAAGGGCATGTCGGAGAATATCCGGGTGAAGAGCATCATCGGGCGTTTCCTCGAACATTCGCGCATCGTCTGCTTCGGCGCGGGGCATCCGCTGCCGTCGCGCAACGCCAAGGTCTTCATCTCCTCGGCCGACTGGATGCCGCGGAACCTCGACCGCCGGCTCGAGCTCCTGGTGCCGATCGAGAATCCGACCGTCCATCAGCAGATCCTGGACCAGATCATGGTCGCCAATCTGAAGGACAACCTGCAGAGCTGGGAGATGGACCAGGAGGGCGCCTATCGCCGTCTGCATCCGAGCGAGGGCAAGGAAGGCTTCAGCGCCCACACCTACTTCATGACCAATCCCAGCTTGTCAGGGCGCGGCTCGGCGCTTAAGAAGCAGAAGAAAGCCCCCAAGCTCGATCTTCTTCAGAAGGCCTGACGATTGACAGCATCGCTTCGGAAGGCGGCCGCCGCCGCGCGCGCCGCGCGGCCCGGCCGCGTCGCCGTGATCGACATCGGCTCGAACTCGCTTCGACTCGTGGTGTTCGACAAGCGCTCGCGCTGCCCGGTGCCGGTGTTCAACGAAAAGGCATTGCCGGGTCTCGGGCGCGGGCTCGAGAAGACCGGCGCGCTCAATCCCGAAGGCGTCAAGTCGGCGCTCGTCAACATCGCGCGCTTCGTCACCATGGCGGAGGCCATGGGTGTGGAGGAGATCGATCTGCTCGCCACTGCCGCCGTGCGCGATTCCGGCGACGGCAAGGGCTTCGCCAGCGAGATCGAGAAGCGCACCGGGCGCAAGGTCACCATCGTCACCGGCGAGGAGGAGGCGCAGCTGTCCGCCTTGGGCGTGATCTGCGGCGTGCCGGAAGCGGATGGCTTGATGGGCGATCTCGGCGGCGGCAGCGTCGAGCTGGTCGAGCTCGACAAGGGCAAGATCGGCCGGCATGTGACGCTGCCGCTCGGCCCCTTGCGCCTCATCGAGGCGACCGGCGGCGATTTTGACGCCGCGCAGAAGCTGATCGACAAGCAGCTCGAGAAGCTGGAATGGCTGGCCGACATCAAGGGCCGCACGCTCTATCCGGTCGGCGGCACCTGGCGCGGCTTCGCGCGCATCCATATGGAGCAGACCGACTACCCGCTGCGCGTCATTCACGAATACCGCATGCCGCGCCGGGAGGCGGAGGATCTGGCGAAGCTCTTGAGCCGGCTCGGCAAGCGCTCCCTCGCCGACATCGCCGGCGTGTCGCGGCGGCGCCTCGAAACGCTGCCGCTCGGCGTGCTGGTGCTGGAGCGGCTCCTGAAGATCGCAAAGCCGCAGCTGATCCTGTTCTCAGCCTACGGTTTGCGCGAGGGTTTCCTCTTCAGCACGCTCGACGACACGGCGCAGCTGGCGGACCCGCTGCTGGTGGGCTGCGCCGATCTCGCCGGCGCCGAGGGTCGCTTCGGTCAGGTGATGGACCAGCTCGACGACTGGCTGGCACCGCTGTTCCGCACCGAAGGCCACGCCCGCGCCAGGCTGCGCGAGGCCGCCTGCATCCTTTCCGACGTTGCCTGGCGCGAGCATCCCGATTATCGCTCCGAGCATGCCTTCATGCGCGCGCTCAGATTGCCCGTGGCCGGCATCACCCATCCCGAGCGCGTGACGCTCGCCCTCATCCTCGCCATCCGCTACGGCGGCGGCGCCGACGCACCCTATATCGATCCCGTGCGCGTGCTGCTCGACGAGGAGGACATCGCCTTCGCCACGCGGGTCGGCACCACGATCCGCCTCGCCTATGCCTTGAGCGGCGGCACCGAGCACATGCTCGGGCTGACCTCGATCGAGAAGTCGAGCTCCAAGCTCACGCTGCATCTACCGAAGGGCGGCGAGGCGCTGTTCGGCGAGGCGGTGCAGCGACGGCTCGAAGCGGCCGGCCGCGCCTTCGGCCTGGCGACCGCCATCGCGTGACTACTTCTCCGCGCGATAGAGCGTCCAGGGAAAGCCCGACAGCCCCCAGAACCCGTAAGTCTCCACGCGCTTGAAGGTGAGGCTGCAGTCCGGCCCGCCGATCGTGGTCTCGTCGGGCAGCACTGAGTGGAGATCGCTGGTGAGGATCCAGCGCGGCGGGGTCTTGCACACGTCGTCGAAATCGACGAACGGGCCTTGCATCTGCAGCTGGTTCAGGAAGAACTTGATCACCGGCCGGTCGCGCAGGTCGGCGTTGCTGGTGATCGGGCCGGCGCCTTCGCGCGCAATGACCGACAACATGTGGGTGACGTCGCCCCGGCCCAGACGGATCAGCCGTTCGGCTTCGACCAGGTTGCCGATCAGCATGGCGACGATCAGCACCGGACTCAGCACGCGCAACCCGCCGCCGCGGGCCCAGAGCTCGGCGCAGAGATCGGCGACCAGCAGCAGGAAGCAGATGTCGGAGACCAGGTAGTAGCGTGGAATATCCGTGTTGGGCAGCCTTGCCAGGAACATCGCCGTCGGCATGGCGAACATCACGGCGAGGTAGAGGCTCAATCGCCGGTCGCCCTGCGGGCGTCGGAGCGCCGCTGCGAGCGCGATCAACGCCAGCGCGATGACCAGGACCAGGGCATTCGGCGTCGCATCGGGGAGGCCGAGCACCAGGCGGAGGTTGAGCGCGATGCCGCCGAGCATCCGCAACGGGCCGAAATCCTGCACGCCGCCGAGCGCATAGCCGTTGCCGCCGAAATGCACGGCGATCCCGATGACGACGACGACGGGGATCAGCAGCCGCACGGTCCAGGCGAAGAGGTCGCGTACCGTCTCATAGGTCGTGCGGATGTTGTGGCTGTCGTGCCAGGCGACCCACAACGCCCAGATACCCTGTCCGCCGATCATGCCGAGCATCAGCGGCTGGAACAGTACGCCGGTCACGTTCATGACGCCCAGCAGCAGGGCCGAGCGCCCGTCGCGGCGCGCCATCGCACGCTCCGCCGCCGCTATCGAGAGCAACGCGGCGAGCGACATGCCGGCATAGCCCCGCGCTTCGGAGCCGAGATCGACCAGCGGGAATACCAGAGCGAAGAGCGTCATCGCCGCGATCATCGCGACGGCGCCGCGCGGCCGCTGCAGCCAGCCCGCCACGGCGACCGCCGCGGTGCCGAGCAGGATCGAGAGGGCGCGCTGCACCAGCGGCGGCGCATCGGGGCCGACCAGCGCCAGGTAGAGCGTGTTGAGGTAGTGGTTGTTGTCGGTCGCCAGCGAGGGCAGGACGATACCGGCCTTGATCTGATCGATCAGATGCAGCGACCAGATCTCGTCGAGCCAGAGCTCTCCGCGCGCCGCGATGATACGGATCGCGAGCGCCGCGAGAAGAATGGGAAGGGCGATCGCGGCAGGCCGGTGAAAGGGACGCACCGCCTGCTGCAAGCGTCAGACCTCGATCACCTTGACGCGCTTGCCGGCGGCGGTCAGCGCCAGCTTGCCGTGCTTCAGGTTGAGCGCTTCGGCACCGAAGATCTCGCGCCGCCAGCCGGCGAGTGCCGGAACCTTGGCCTCGTCGTCGGCAGCGATCAACTCGAGCTCGCTGCTGGTGGCGACCAGCTTCTGCGCCACCTCATGCTGGTCGCAGCGAGTCTTCAAGAGGACGCGCAGGAGATCGATCAGCGGTCCCAGGCCCGGCGGCACCTCCATGCGCGCCTCGGGTCGCGGCGCCTCGCTCTCCGGGAGCGCCAGGCCGCGCTGCACCGCCTGCAGGATCGCGTCGCCCATGCGGCCCTCGGCGAAGCTCTTGGAGAGGCCACGGCAGCGCCCGAGCGCGTCCGCGTCCTTGGGCGGATGCGCGGCGATCTCGACCAGGGTCTCGTCCTTCACCAGCCGGTTGCGCGGCACGTCGCGGCCCTGCGCCTCGCGCTCGCGCCAGGCGGCGATCTCGCGCAGGACCGCAAGAAAGCGCGGCTTGTCGGAGCGGGTCTTCAACCGCTGCCAGGCCTTCATCGGATCGACCTCGTAGGTCGCCGGATCCTCGAGCACCGCCATCTCGTCGGCGAGCCAGGCCAGGCGACCGCTCGCCTCGATCTTGCGCTTCAGCTTCTGGTAGATCAGCTGCAGATGGGTCACGTCGTCCAGCGCGTAGGTCAGCTGCCGCTCGGTCAACGGCCGGTGCGCCCAGTCGGTGAAACGCGAGAGCTTGTCGACCCGCGCGTTGGCGAGCTTGGCGCAGAGCGTCTCGTAGCTCGCGGAATCGCCGAAGCCGCAGGCCATGGCCATGACCTGGGTATCCGCGATCGGCGCCGGCACCTCGCCCGTCATGTGAAAGAAGATCTCAAGATCCTGGCGCGCGGCGTGGAACACCTTCACGACGGCACGGTTGCGCAGCAAGTCCAGGAGCGGCGAGAGGTCGAGCCCCTCGACCAAGGTGTCGAGGGCGGCCGCCTCATGGGGCGAGGCGAGCTGCACCAGGCAGAGCTGTGGCCAGAAGGTCTTGTCGCGCAGGAACTCGGTGTCGATGGTGATGAAGGGTTCGCTCTCGAGCCGCCGGCAAAGCTCTGCCAGGCTTTGGGAATCGGCGATCAACGCCCCGGTCCGGGGCTTCTGCGGTATGTTCATGGCGCAAGCTATAGCCCCTTTTCCCGACCCCCGAAAGTCGCCCGAAATTCGACGGCAAGGGGATTCCGAGGGCAGCCGGGCAGCGGGCCGAAACCCTTGACAAACCGCGGTTTCCCGTGCCTTTTGCGCGCCGTTTCCTGACCTTTTCGACCCCGGCCGATCTCACGAAGGACCCGTCCCATGCATCCCTACCGCAGCCATACCTGCGGCGCGCTCCGCGCCGCCGATTCGGGGACCGCGGTCAGGGTCTCAGGCTGGGTCCACCGCAAGCGCGACCACGGCAACCTGGTCTTCATCGATCTCCGCGACCATTACGGCCTGGTGCAATGCGTGCTCGACATTTCGAGTCCGATCTTCGCCAAGGTCGAACCGGTCCGCCTCGAGAGCGTCGTCACCATCACCGGCAAGGTGGTGAAGCGCACGCCCGACACGATCAACCCGAAGCTGCCGACCGGCGAGATCGAGATCCAGATCCAGGACTTCTCCCTCCAATCGGCAGCGGACATGCTGCCGCTGCAGGTCAACAGCGACGAGGATTCCGGCGAGGACATCCGCCTGCGCTACCGCTTCCTCGATCTCCGGCGTGAGCGGGTCCATCGCAACATCATGCTGCGGGCGAATGTCATCGCCTCGATCCGCCGGCGCATGGTCGCGGCCGGCTTCACCGAGTTCCAGACGCCGATCCTGACCTCGTCCTCGCCCGAGGGTGCCCGCGACTATCTCGTTCCCTCGCGCAACCATCCGGGCAAGTTCTACGCGCTGCCGCAGGCGCCGCAGCAGTTCAAGCAGCTGCTGATGGTTGCGGGCTTCGACCGCTATTTCCAGATCGCACCCTGTTTCCGCGACGAGGACGGGCGCGCCGATAGGAGCCCCGGTGAGTTCTACCAGCTCGATTTCGAGATGTCGTATGTGACCCAGGAAGACGTCTTCAACACCATCGAGCCGGTGATCCACGGCGTGTTCGAGGAGTTCGCCGGCGATCGCAAAGTGTCGCCGCTGCCCTTCCGCCGCATCCCGTTCGAGGAATCGATGCTGCGCTACGGCTCCGACAAGCCGGATTTGCGCAACCCGATCCTGATCGCGGATGTCAGCGAGGTCTTCCGCGGCTCGGGCTTCGGCATCTTTGCCAAGGCGGTCGAGGCGGGCTCGGTGGTGCGCGCGATCCCGGCACCCGGTGCCGGATCGAAGCCGCGCTCCTTCTTCGACAAGCTGAACGACTGGGCGAAGGAGCAGGGGGCGGCCGGGCTCGGCTATGTGATCTTCGAAGCCGGCGGCGGCAAGGGACCGATCGCCAAGAATCTCGACGAGGCGCGCCTCGCGCGGCTCAAGGAGGAGACCGGCTGCAGGGACGGCGATGCGGTGTTCTTCGCCAGCGACAAGAAGGAGGCGGCGGCGAAGCTCGCCGGCCTGGTGCGCATCAAGCTCGGCGAGGATTTGGCGCTGATCGACACCAAGCGCTTCGAGTTCTGCTGGATCGTCGACTTTCCGATGTACGAGTTCAACGAGGACCTGCAGAAGATCGACTTCAGCCACAACCCGTTCTCCATGCCGCAGGGCGGGTTGAAGGCGCTGGAGGAGCAGGATCCGCTCACCATCAAGGCCTTCCAGTACGACATCGTCTGCAACGGCGTCGAGCTCTCGTCGGGCGCCATCCGGAACCACCTGCCGGAGATCATGTACAAGGCCTTCGCGATCGCCGG
>DATKMF010000057.1:0-2536 GCA_035542015.1 Candidatus Cybelea sp. | reverse complement strand
TGGTTCGTGCTCTGCGCAGGCTGCGTGGCTTGTACAGGCTGTGCCGGCTGCTGCCTGTCCTGGGGGGCGTGCCGCTTGTGCTAAGTCAGCCGGGGGCACTGCCGCGGCGTGGGAGAGTGGGCAAGGCAAGCTTGCGTTCGGCTGAACAGCTTGCCCACGCTCTAATTCGCGCTCACCCGCTTCACGGCTTCGATCTTCGGCAGCGCGCCGGTTGTGGCGGGATCCTTCTGACCGGGCGGTGACCAGGCGGTGGCGTCGGGGAAGCGGGTCTTCATGTCGCGCAGGAAGCCGTCGAGCGTGTCGACGCTGGCCGCCATCCTGGCGATCTCGGTGAACTCGGCGCTGTTGGAGGCGGTCGGCTTGCTCGCGGTGTCGAAGGCGATCTTGTCCGGCTCGCCGCTCATCAGCGGCAGATATTTCTCGCGAAACCGCGCCAGGCCGATGGCATCCTCGGCCAGCGCATAGCCGACCACGGCGCGGATGATGTCGGACTTCTCCGCCGGATTGAGCGGCTTGAAATCCTTGTAGCGGTCGCCGTAATAGAGCTCGATCTGCTCGGAGGCCTCGCGCCAGCGCCGCGCCGCCCAATAGATGTCCGAGCGCAGGCGGATCGACTCTCGGCCGCCGATATTGCTGATGATGTCGAGTGCGAGATCATGGCGTCCGATGTCGCTCTGGGCGCGGGCTTCCAGCAATAGCCGCTGCGCCCGCAATTCGCCGTTGAGATCGGCGATGCGGGTGGAGTTCAGCGCCATGATCGCCTTTTCCGGCTTGCGATTGGTCAGGTACACCATGGCGAGCTTGGCGGCGACCTGCGCGCGCGCGGCCCCCTCGAGCCGCTTGTCGACCTGGTATTGCAGGAGCTCCGCGGCCTGGTCCAGGAGATCGACCGCGACCAGGCGGTCGGCGAGACGGCGGATCATCTCGTCGCCGCGGCGGCCGATCGGGGTCAGCTCGCGGAATTCATAGAACAGCCCCAGCGCATCGATCGGCGGCATCTCGTCGCCCTTGGCGGTGAGGAAGATGTCGGAGAACAGCGCCTGCGCCGCATCCTGCGCCTGGCGCGAGGGCTCGGAGTTCGGCTCCAGCCGGGTCGCCATCCGCGCCGCCGCAAGCGAGTCGCTGTAGCGGGCGTTGTCGCTGTAGATCTTGGCGAGCGCCACCAGCGTGCGCACCTCGGTGGAATCGCCGCGCCAGGTGACGGCGAGCGTCTCGAGCTGCTTGAGCACCTCGGGCGGGTTGATCTCGTTGCGCTTCTGCAACAGCGCAACCTGGCGCAGCGTGCCTTCGGCCGCCGCCTCGCGGTTGGCAGAGTCGATCGCGAAGCGGTAATCGTCCAGCGCATCCTTCTCCTGGCCCAGCGCCTCGGCGAGTCGCCCGTACAGCACCGACACCATCGGCTTCATCTCGTCGGTAACGCCGACCACCTCCAGCTCGCTGCGGCGCTTGGCGGCCCCGGCAAAGTCCCGCACCTCGAGGCAGGCGCGCAGCGCATCCAGGGTGACGAGGCGCTGCAGCTCGACGGGAAGCGAGGCGATCGCGAATTCGACGTTCTTCAGCTTCTCGCGCGCATCGGCCCATTTGCCCTGCCGCGCATAGGCAAGCCCTTTCCACAATTGGGAATCGTAATTGTTGCCGATCGCGGGGCTTGCGAGATCCTTCAGGCCACGGTCCGGCTGGCCGATCAGGATGGAGGCGATGGCATGGACCATCAGGATGACGGATTCGTCCATCTTGGGCGTGGGATCGGCAAGCGCGTAGGCCGCTTCGCCGGCCGCCTCAGCATAGAGGCCGCGCGCCATGTAGAAGCGCGCCAGCTCAAGACGCGCCTGCCCGCGGTTCTCGGGTTCGGCGGCGCCGGCGGCCCTGATCAGCGCATCCCGCCGCTCGGTAAACTCGCCGGCCTGGTTCTTGTGCCAATCGTCGATGTCGAACACGGGTCGCACCGCGGTCGGCGCGCGCTCGGCCGAAGCGTCGACGGAGGAGATCGTGAGCCCCCCGGGCTTGCCGACGATCACCTTGTCCGGCCCCACCTCGACGGCGACGCTATCGGAGTTGGGACGCACCACGAGGCCATGCGCGGTGTCGAGCAGGGTGAAGTCGACAAAATCCTGGCGCTTGATCAGCCCGCGGATCGGCACCAGCCCCGTCACCACCAGCAGGGTGTCGCCGGCGTCGGGATCGGTGATGTGGTGCAGTTCGCCGCCGCTCGCGAACGCCACGGCAAGGTTGGCATGCGCGGGATCGGTGATGTTGCGCACCACCAGCAAGGGCTGCGCCGGCGCCAGCGCCTTGTCGGCGAAGGTCAGCGTCCAGCGGCTGCCGGCGGCGAACTCATCGCTGGACAGCGTATGCAGCTGCGGGCGGTTGACGCGAATGCGGATCGCCTGCCCCTTGTCGGTCAGCATGCGGCTCACCTCGCCGACAATGGCGCCGCCCTTGGCTCGGATCGGTTCGAGGTCAACAGGCTGTTTGGAATCGAACACCAGCCAGACCGTATCGCCGCGCCGGAACGAGGCAGCCGGCGTCGCCCTGG
>DATKMF010000056.1:0-25269 GCA_035542015.1 Candidatus Cybelea sp. | reverse complement strand
GTGCTCCAATTGAGCGGGACGGGGATGGACGGTCAAGCGGGAACACGCCGCTTCCCTCCCCGCGCGTGTGCACAGGGAGGGAAGTGAGTCGCGTTCACATCAGACGCATCAGGCCGCGTCGACCAGGACGACCTCGGAATCCTCCGTCGCGGTGACCTTGATCACCGGGACGTCGGCGATCGCGGCGCCGTCGCGGGCGTCGATCGCGACGCCGTTGACCTCGACCTTGCCCTTGGCCGGAACCAGATAGGCGTGGCGCCGATCGCCGAGCGCATACTCGGCGGTCTCGCCGGCTTTGAGGTTCGCGCCGAGCACGCGGGCATCGGTGCGAATCGGCAGGGCGTCGGTGTCGCCCTCGATGCCGCTCGCCAGGGTCACGAACCGGCCGGAGCGATCGTCCTTCGGGAACGGCTTCGCGCCCCAGCTCGGCTTGCCGCCGCGCTGGTTCGGGATGATCCAGATCTGGAAGATCCGGGTCGCCTCGGACTCGAGGTTGTATTCCGAATGGCGGATGCCGGTGCCGGCGCTCATCACCTGCACGTCGCCCGCCTCGGTGCGGCCCTTGTTGCCCTGGTTGTCCTCATGGGTGATCGCACCCTCGCGGACATAGGTGATGATCTCCATGTCGGCGTGGGGATGCGGCGGGAAGCCGGTCTCCGACGCGATGGTGTCGTCGTTCCACACCCGGAGCGCGCCCCAGCCCATGCGCTTCGGGTCATAGTAGTCGGCGAAGGAGAAGTGGTGCTTGGCGTTGAGCCAGCCATGGTTGGCGCCGCCGAGCGACGAGAAAGGCCTGCGTTCGATCATGTTCGGATACTCCCGGGGCCGGGCGCCAAGCGCCCGCCTGTTTCTGGAATGACCGGGAGATGGTGTCAAATGGCATGCCAGTAAAGGCCGCGGGCGGAAACGGATTGTTCACGGGCGGCGGCGAATCCGGCCCGGATTGTCGGCGCGCTCCCTTTCTCCTACGCTCTGCGGGGAGAATCGTCGGACCAGGGGTGCGCGATGCCGGCCAGCGAGATCATCAAGACCACCTGCCCGCGGGACTGCTATGACGCCTGCGGGATCGCAGTCGCCAAGCGGGCGGACGGCAAGATCAAGGTGCTGGGCGATCCCGATCATCCGGTGAGCCGCGGCGCCCTCTGCGGCAAATGCGCGATCGCTTATAACGGTGCCTGGCTCGATCCGAAGCTGCGCCTCACCCGGCCGTTGAAGCGCGTCGGGCCCAAGGGCGAGGGAAGGTTCGAGCCGGTCTCCTGGGATGCCGCCATCGGCGAGATCGCGGCGCGGCTGAAAGGCATCGTCGCCGCCGGGGGCGCGGAGACCATCTGGCACAGCCATTACACCGGAACCTGCTCGCTGCTCGCCGGCGGCTTCCCGCAGCGCTTCCTGAACCGGCTCGGCGCCGGCGAGATCGACCCGGATTCGATCTGCAACGCGGCGGGCCATCTGGCGCTGCAATACATGTACGGCACCAGCACCGAGGGCTTCGACCCGCGGATGGCCAGCCGCGCGAAATCGATCGTGATCTGGGGCGCCAACCCGCATGCCTCGGCGCCGCATCAGCACAAGCACTGGATCCACGAGACCGAGGCCAAGCTGATCGTGGTCGACCCGGTGAAGCACCCGACCGCGGCCGCGGCGCATCTCCATCTGCAGCCCTTCCCCGGGAGCGATGCCGCGCTCGCCTTCGCCTTCGCCCATGTGCTGCGGCGCGAGGGGATGATCGACCGCGCCTTCCTGGCGCAGCATGCGATCGGCTGGGAGGAGCTGGAGCCCGAGATCGCGCGTTGCACCCCCGAATGGGCGGCGCCGATCACCGGCGTGCCGGCGGCCGACATCGAGGCGGCGGCGCGTCTCTTCGGCGCCGGGCCGGCTTTGCTCTGGATGGGCCAGGGCCTGCAGCGCCAGCCGAAGGGTGGCAACGTGTTCCGCGCGGTTGCGATGCTCTCGGCCTTCAAGGGCGACTTCGGAAAGCCGGGTGCGGGGTTCCTGTTCCTGAACGGCGGCGCGCGGCGCGGGCTCGACGGGGACTATGTCGAGGCGCCGCATCTCCGCGCAAGGCCGAAGCGCGTCGCGAGCCATATGGATCTCGTGCGGCTGCTCTCGGACCCCGAGCAGTCGCGCGGCCTCATCACCTGGAACATCAACATCGCCGCCTCCAATCCGCGCCAGGAGGAGCTGCATGCGCGGCTGAAGCGCGAGGACCTGTTCCACCTAGCGATCGATTGCTTCGCGACCGACACCACCGACTTCGCCGATTTCGTATTGCCCGCCGCGGGCTTCCTCGAATTCGACGACATGGTCTCGCCCTATTTCCATCTCTCGCTCTCGGCCCAGGCGAAGGCGATCGAGGCGATCGGCGAATCCCTGCCGAACCAGGAGATCTTCCGGCGCCTCGCCGAGGCGATGGGCTTCAACGAGCCGGAACTGTTCGAGGAGGACGTAATGATCCTCGACACGCTCGCGCGCCAGGCGGGGCTTACGGATTTTGCATCCCTGAAGGCCAGGGGCACGGTGGAGCTCTTCAAGGACCCGGTTCCCCTGTTCCCCGATCTCAAATTCCCGACGCCGTCCGGCAAGATCGAGCTGAAGAGCGCGCGGGCGGAGGAGGATGGCCATCCCGCCCTGCCCTATCCTTGGGCCGACCCGCGGCCGGAGAGCGGACACTTCCGCCTGCTCTCGCCCGCGTCACCCTGGCTGATGAACAGCTCCTACCACGAGGACGCGAAGATCGCCGAGAAGGTGGGGCCGGAGACGGTGCTGCTGCATCCCGACGATGCGGCGCTGCTCTCGCTGCATGCGGGCGATGCGGTCGCGGTCGCGAACGCGACGGGCCGGTTGGCGATGCGGATCGAGGTGGGCGAGATCGTGCCGCGCGGGGTGGCACTCGCACACAAGAGTCGATGGCCGAAGCTGCTGCCCGGCCATCGCAACGTCAACGCGCTCAATCCGGGCGACAAGGCGGATATGGCGCAGAGCAGCGCCGTGCACGGCGTCGAGGTGACGATCGCGCGGGCTTGAGCCGCCTCAGATCGAGTTCCGCCTCAGGGCTTCCTTGGCGAGTTCGAGATTGGTTCTGGCGCGGGGATAGAGCGGGTCGATGACGAGGAGGCGTTCGAACGCGTCGGCCGCCGCGGCGTCGTTGCCGAGCTTCATGTTGGTGAGGCCGAGGCCCGCGAGGGCGCCGAAATGCCGGGGCTCCAGCTGCAAGGTGCGGTCGATATCGGCCAGCGCCTCCTTATAGTCGCCCATCAGGTAGTGGAGCGTCGCGCGCTTGTTCCAGCCCTCGGCGAAATCCGGCTTCGCGGCGATGATCTGATCGACCTCCTTCAGGGCCGCCGGATAGTCGCCGCTGCCCATGGCATCTGAGCTCGAGACCATCAGCCGGTCGAGGTTTGGATCGCCGGTGGCCGCCCAGATCTCCCAGATCTTGTCCTCGACCGCACTCGCCTCATCGACCTTGGTCGCGGTCTTCAGGAAATCGAACAGCGGCGGCAGGCTGGGGTCGCGCTGGTCGGCGCTTGCGGGGTCGATCGAAAGGGAGGCGAGAGCGGCGAGGAGAGCGGAGCGAAGCAGCGTCTTGTGCATGGGTCAGATCGACTTCTTCTTGATCAGGTCCTGGACGATGGCGAGATTCATCTTGGCGCTTGCGCTCTGCGGGTCGATGTCGAGCACGCGCTGGAACGCGTCCTGCGCCGCCTCGTCCCGCTCCATCTGCAGGTTCACCAAGCCGAGGCCGGAGAGTGCTCCGATATGCCGCGGCTCGAGCTCCAGCGTGCGGTCGATGTCGGCCAGCGAATGCTGGTAGTCTCCCATCAGGTAGTAGAGCGTCGCTCGCTTGTTCCAACCCTCGGCGAAATCCGGCCGCTTCTGGATGATCTCGTTGAAGTCCTGCATCGCCGCCGGATAATCCTGGTCGCTCATCGCCTCGGAGCCGTGGGCCATCAGCTTGTCGATCGCGGCGTCGTTGGCCTCGAGCCAGATCGCCCAGATCTTCGCCTCGATCTGGTCGGCCTCGTCGCTGCTGGCCGCCGCCTTCAGCGAGGCGAACAAGGCCGGCAGGCGCGCATCCTTCTGGTCCGCGCTCGCGGCGAAGAGCCCGGCCGCTAAAAGGCAGAATCCGGCGAGCCCGCCAATAAGGAATTTCCCGAGAAGGTCTCCCATCGCCCGACAGCATAGCGCTGGCGAGGCGGGCTTTCAGCGCCTAATCTCTGCCCCTCTCGGATACGTGAGCGGATCATGGCATTGACGACCTCCATTCCCGGCCTGTTTCCCGGCAGCTTCGCGGGCGGACGCGCGCGATTCCGCGCGGCGGCAGCGACGGCCGGCGCCACCCTGGCGAGCCATCCCAACCCGGAGAAGGGACCCGATGGCGAGGCGCTGAGCACGGAATCCGCCTGGCTCGGGCCGAAGGATGCGAGCCGGCTGCTCCTCGCCATGGCCGGAACGCACGGCGCCGAAGGGTTCTGCGGCTCCGGCATCGAGACCGGCTGGCTGGAGAGCGGGATATTCACACCTCTGCCGGCGGATACCGCCGTGCTGCTGATCCATGCCATCAATCCCTACGGCTTTGCCTGGGTGCGTCGGGTCAACGAGAACAACATCGATCTCAACCGCAACTTCGTCGATCACGCGAAGCCGCGGCCGGACAATCCCGGTTATCGCGCGCTCCGGGATGCGATCTGCCCGGAGATATGGTCGGTGGAGAGCGAGGCCAGGAACAGAGACCGTTTCCTCGCCTATGCCGACGCCCATGGCCGCATGGCGCTGCAAGCAGCGATCACGCAGGGCCAGTATTTCGACGACGAAGGTGTGTTCTACGGCGGCACGGCGCCGAGCTGGTCGAACCGGACGCTGCGCGCCATTCTCGCGCCCCACGCAAGCCACGTGAAGAAGGTCGCCTTCATCGATCTCCACACCGGGCTCGGCCCCTATGGCTATGGCGAGATCATCTCCAATCATCTCTCCGGCGATCCCGGGAATGCGCGGGTGAAGGACTGGTTTGGCAGCGAAGCGACGTCGACCGACGGCGGCAGCTCGACCTCGGCCGTGATCAGCGGCGACACCCATATCGGCTTGGCGGAATCGCTGCCCGGCGCAGAAGCGACCGGCATCACCTTGGAATACGGCACGGTGCCGCTCGAGGACATGCTGAACGCGGTCCGCGCCGACAACTGGGTCCATGTCCACGGCGATCTCGCGAGCGCCAAGGGTCGCGAGATCAAGTCCGAGTTCCGCGCCACTTTCTATCCCGACAAGGACGATTGGAAGAAGCTGGTCTTCGACCGCGCCGTCGACGTGCTGGAGCGCACGATGCGAGGGTTGACTCAGAGCTGACGCAGCACTGGATCATCTACAGCGTCCACTGAAGTAAGCATCACGGCTGCGGCTTGAAAGGCAGGAGAGCCAAGACGCGCTTTGACTATGATCTCGACGCCAAATCGGTCGGCCTTGGACCACCCGTCGCCCAATCCAGCAGCTCCACGGTGTGCAAGATCGGCACCTCGAGTGCGCCCGTGAGCTGCTGCAGGCAGCCGATATTGCCGGTGGCGACCAGGTCGGGGGCGATGCCGGCGATGTTGGCCGCCTTGCGGTCGCGCAGGCGTTCGGCGAGATCCGGCTGGAGCAGGTTATAGGTGCCGGCCGAGCCGCAGCAGATGTGGCCTTCGGGAATTTCGACGACTTCGAATCCGGCAGCGCGCAACAGCGCGCGCGGTTGCTCCGTCACTTTCTGGCCGTGTTGCATGGAGCAGGCGGAGTGATAGGCCACCTTGAGCGCCGGCGTGTCGGCGGTCTTTGGAAATTCGCCCAAGCCGGCGACATATTCGGTGATGTCGCGCGTCTTGGCGCCGATCTCCGCCGCTGCGGTCGCATCGGTCTCGCTGCGGAACATGAAGCCGTAGTCCTTGATCACCGTGCCGCAGCCTGAAGCGGTAACCACGATCGCGTCGAGCTCGCCTTGCGCGTGCCAGGCCTGGATATTCGCGCGCGCGAGCCGATGCGACTCCCCGCTCTCGCCGAGATGATGCGCCAACGCGCCACAGCAGCCGCTGCCCGGGGCCACCACGACCTCGACGCCGAGCCGGTTCAAGAGCCGGATCGCCGCGGCGTTGATCTCCGGCCGCAGCACGGGCTGGACGCAGCCGGAGAGCAGCGCGACACGGCCGCGGCGTTGCCCTTGGGCGGGGAAGACTTGCGGCCGGTCGGTCTCGGCGGGCGGCTTCGGCAGACTGCGCACCAGCGCGAGGCTGCGCGCCAGCGGATTCGGCAGCCAGTATCGGCCGCCGAGCGCCTTCACGAGCGCCGCTCCGGCGGTGACGAAGCGGAACAGGTTCGGCCGCGCCAATACGGTCGCGAGCAGCCTGCGCTGCCAGCGCTCCGGCAGTGGGCGCGCGTAGGTCTCGGCGATATGGGCGCGGGCATGGTCGACCAGGTGCATGTAGTGCACGCCCGAGGGACATGTGGTCATGCAGGAGAGGCAGGAGAGACAGCGGTCGATATGCTTGGCCTCGACCGCGCCAGCCGGTCTCCCCTGCTCCAGCATCTCCTTGATCAGATAGATACGGCCGCGCGGGCTGTCCAATTCGTCGCCGAGCAGCAGATAGGTCGGGCAGGTCGCGGTGCAGAAGCCGCAATGGACGCAGGTGCGGAGGATCTTCTCGGCTTCGGCGATGTCGGGATCGGCGAGCTGGGCGAGGCTGAAATGGGTCTGCATAGGGTTAGAGACCCTCGACCATGCGGCCGGGATTGAGCATGCAATCGGGATCGAAGGCCTGCTTCACCCGCGCGACGAGCGCCTGCGAGCCTTCGACCTCGAAGACCCCCACCTTGCGCCGCTCGGCCTCGGGCGCGCGGACGAGAGTGGCGTGGCCCCCTGACTTCTGGAGCGCGGCACGCACCTCCTGCGCATGCGCGCCTCCGGTTGCCGGAAGCGAGAGCCAGATGAGACCGCCGCCCCAGTCGAGGAAGAAGTTGCAACCCTGGAGGTCGATCCCATAGCCGGCAACAATCTTGGCTCCTTCGCTCGGGGGCACTGAGACGCGCCAGAGGATCGCATCGTCGTCAAGGAAACGAGTCGCGTTCTTCACCTCCCGCCAGAAGGCGTGAGAGTTGGTGCTGTGCAGCTCGTCGCTCGCGCCGCCGAGGTCGGCGCGCAGCCGCGCGCAGTGATGCGCAACGGCCGGTCCCGAGCCTTCGATGCGCAACGCCGTGACGCTGCCCTTCATGCCGACGCGCTCGACGTCGGAGAGTTGCGCCATGACCTCGGGCAGGAAGGCGGCGCCGGTCACCTCATAGGTGCCGCCGAGCGCGCGGGTCATCGCGGCATTCGCTGCCAGCGCATCGAGGCCGTAGAACAGGGCCGTGCGCGTCTTCTCCGGCCGCGGCATGGTCTTCACCGTGAGCTCGTCCATCAAGGCGAGGGTGCCGAAGGCGCCGGCCATCAGCTTCGGCAGATCGTAGCCGGTGACGTTCTTCACCACCGGCCCGCCGCCCTTGAAGATCTCGCCGACGCCGTTGACCGCGGTGAAGCCGAGGAAGTGGTCGCGCGCCGCCCCGGCGACGAGGCGGCGCGGTCCGGAGAGATTGCAGGATATGACGCCGCCCAGCGTCCCTTCGGCCCCGGTCACACCGCCGCCGGGATAGAGATCGGCGAAATCCGGCGGTTCGAAGGCGAGGTGCTGGCCCTTCTCCGCGAGCACCGCGTTGATCTCCGCCATGCGCGTGCCGGCGCGCGCCACCAGGATCAGCTCCTCGGGATGGTAAGAGAGAATGCCGGACATGGCGGCGGTGGTCAGCTGGCGCACGGCATCGACCGGCCGCCCGAACCCGCGCTTGGTGGCTGCGCCCATGATCTCGAGCGGAGCTCTAGCATCGCGTGCCGCGCGGACGCAGTCGGCGGCCTCGGCAAGCGAGGCAGGGCTGAGCAGCTCCACCTCAGAACCGCGGGAGATCGGGACGGGCGAGCGCGCCCGCATGCACATGCATGCGGCCCAGCTCGGCGCAGCGGTGGAGGGTCGGAAAGACCTTGCCGGGATTGAGCAGCGAGTCCGGATCGAAGGCGCATTTCAGGCGCTGCTGCTGGGCGAGGTCGATCTCGGAGAACATTTCCGGCATGAGGTCTCGCTTCTCGACGCCGACGCCGTGCTCGCCGGTCAGGACGCCGCCCACCTCGACGCAGAGTCGGAGGATGTCGGCGCCGAATGCCTCCGCAGCCTCGAGCTCGCCGGGCTTGTTGGCGTCGTAGAGCACGAGCGGATGCAGGTTGCCGTCGCCGGCATGGAACACGTTGGCGACGCGCAGCCCGTGCGTCTTCGAGAGTTCCGCCATGCGGCGCAGCACTTCGGGCAGGCGATGGCGTGGAATGGTGCCGTCCATGCAATAGTAGTCGGGGGAAATGCGGCCGACCGCGGGGAAGGCCGCCTTGCGTCCGGCCCAGATCTTCAATCGCTCCGGCTCGTCGCGGCTGACGCGGAGATCGGTGGCGCCGTTGGCCTTAACGATGCCGGTCACGCGCTCCAGCAGGTGCGCACAATCGAGCGCGGCGCCGTCGAGCTCGATGATCAGCAGCGCCTCGGCATCCATCGGATAGCCGGCATGGACGAAGTCCTCGACCGCGTGGATCGCAGGCCGGTCCATCATCTCCATGCCGGCGGGGATGATGCCGGCGCCGATCACCGCGGCGACCGCGGCGCCGGCCTGCTCGTTGCTGGGGAAGCCGGCAACGAGCGCCCGCGCGGTCTCGGGCCGCTTCAGCAGCCGCACGGTCACCTCGGTCACCACGCCGAGCAGGCCCTCGGAGCCGGTCATGACGCCCATGAGGTCGTAGCCCGCGGCATCGAGGTGCTTGCCGCCGAGCCGGATCACCTCGCCGCCGATCAGCACGACCTCGAGGCCGAGCAGGTTGTTGGTGGTGAGACCGTATTTGAGGCAATGCACGCCGCCGGAGTTTTCCGCGACATTGCCGCCGATGGTGCAGGCGATCTGGCTCGAGGGATCCGGCGCGTAGTAGTAGCCGGATCCCATCACCGCATGGCTGATCGCGAGATTGGTGACGCCCGGCTGCACCACGGCGCAGCGGTTCGGGAGATCGATCTCGAGGATGCGGTTCAGTTTGCCGAGGCCGAGCACGACGCCATCGGCCAGCGGCAGGGCACCACCGGACAGCGAGGTGCCGGCGCCGCGCGGCACGACCTTCAGCCCATGCTCGCTGCAGAACCGCAGAATCGCCGCGACCTCGGCCGTGTTGCGCGGCAGGGTGACGAGCAGCGGCGCCTGGCGATAGGCGGTGAGGCCGTCGCTCTCATAGGCCTTCAGCGAGATGGGATCGGCGATCACGGCTTCCGGCGCGAGCATTGCCGCCAGCGCTTCGGCGTAGCGTTGCTTCTCGGCGATCGCGCGGCGATCGGGTTCGGGCATCTGCATCGCCGCACTATCGCCAAAACGAAACCGCGCGGGCAAGGCCCGCGCGGCTCGATCCGAATCTGGCAGTCTCGGCGGGGTTGGTTAGCCCTGCCGAGCCTTGAAACGCGGGTTGGTCTTGTTGATCACATAGACCCGGCCGCGGCGGCGCACGATGCGGCAATCCTTGTGCCGCGTCTTGGCCGACTTCAATGAGTGAACGACCTTCATGGCCGGTATCCTTCAAATCCGAGAAACGCGGGGCCGGAACATAGTGGCGCCGGCGCCGGCTGTCAACCGCGAGGGCAATCCCCTAAGATACTGATAAGAAATAGATTTTATGACGACTTGCTGCTGCCCATCTTGATCGCGTAATAGCGCCGCAGCTGGAGGGCACCAGAATCCAGGGCCGCAACCCGCTTGGTCCACAGCGTCACTTCAGTGACCAATTCGTTCGGATGGGCTCTTGCGTACGCGGTGCCGGAGGCATCCTGGGTGAAATTGACCCAAGCCTCGATGATGGAGGACCGATAGGCGTCGGTCAGGTCCTCATCGACCCGGACGTCGAATTTCAACGCCTTCATGCGCGCGTGGTAGTCGGCATTCTTCCAGAAATGACCCTTCTTGCCGTCGCGGGTCACGAAATCGGCCAAGCGCGGGTCATTGTCGGCCGTCCCCTCGGTCCGGACGAAGTCGGTGATGGCGATCTGGCCGCGTGCCTTCAAGGCGCG
Organism: Candidatus Cybelea sp.; assembly: GCA_035542015.1. Taxonomy (GTDB): domain Bacteria; phylum Pseudomonadota; class Alphaproteobacteria; order Dongiales; family Dongiaceae; genus Dongia. The sequence goes on along the minus strand of DATKMF010000056.1, from coordinate 15,136 downwards.
CTCGAAGATTCCGAGCAGCTTGTCTTTGTCCGCCACGCTGTAGAGCGCCTCGCTGGAATAGATGCAGTCGTAGCTCCCCGCCTTAGGCTGAAAGTCGTGGGTGGCATAGGATTTGATCTCCGCCTTCTTGGCGCCCTTCTTGACCGAGAGTTCCTGGGCGACGGCGGCCTGGTTGGGATCCGGCTCGAAGCCATAGACCCAGACTCCGAACTCGTTGGAGACGGTGCGCGTCCCGCCGCCGAGGCCGGCGCCGAAGTCCATCACCGTCATGCTGGGGTTGAGCGCGAAGGGCTTCACCAGGGTGAGGATCGATGCGGCACCGCCGGGACGTGAAAAGCCCTCGCCCCAGATCTGCTGCATCACCGTGATGGCGCTGGGGTCGAGCCCGACCGGTCCGGCGGGTTCCGCTTCGGGCTCGGGCGTCGGCGCAGGTGCCGCCGCTGGCGGCGCAGACTCGGGCGCCGCCGGGGCGAGCTCATAGCCCTCCCACCACGCTTTGAAGCGTTCCTTGAACGACGGTTTCGATGCTGGCGCCGCGCCGCTCTCCAGGGCCACTCCCATCCGCCAAACCGCGGGCTGTTGCAACGAGGGTGAATATACGAGTGTTTTGGTTAACGAAATCCTGTCTTGCGGGGTTCCGCATTTCCCGGGATGTTCTCGCCCCCAAATCTCCCACCCGAATCTCCCACCCGAATCTCCCACAGGGGTCCTGAAGTGAGCGCCATCGACTCGGCCGAGAGCAAGTTCCTGGTGATCGGCGCCGGCGTCTCCGGCGCCGCGGCGGCCTGTGCGCTCGCGGCCCTCGGCCCGACCATCCTGCTCGAGATGGAGGAGACACCCGGCTATCACAGCTCCGGCCGCTCAGCGGCACTCTACACGCCGAATTACGGCCCCCCGCTGGTCCGCCAGATCTGCCGCGCGGCGCTGCCCTTCTTCGAGGCGCCGCCCGCGGGCTTCGCCGAGCATCCCCTGCTCTCCCGCCGCGGCGCGCTCACCCTCGCGATCGACGATGCCGCAGGCCAGATCGACGCGCAGCTGCGTGCGATCGATCCCGATCATCCGATCGAGGAAGTGACGCTCGACCGGGCGATCGAGCTCTGCCCCCTGATCCGCCACAACGTGTTCCGGCGCGCCCTCTACGAGCCCAGGGTCATGGACATGGATGCCGGAGCGATCCATCAGGGCTTTTTGCGCGGTTTCAAGGCGCGGGGCGGCCGCATCGTGCTCAGCGCGTCCGTGGAGGCCCTGCATCGCGAGGCCGGGTCCTGGACCGTGGTCACCCGCGCCGGCCGGTTTCGTGCGCCCATCGTGGTGAACGCCGCCGGCGCCTGGGCCGACCGTGTGGGCGCCATGGCGGGCGCCAACCCGATCGGGCTGCAGCCATGCCTCCGCACCGTGATCCTGATCGAGCCGCCCCAAGGGCTGAGTAGCGGCACCATGCCCGTCGCCGACATCGTCGACTCGCTCGCCTATTTCAAGCCGGAGGCGGGACGTATCCTCGCCTCGCCGGGCGACGAGACGCCGGTCGAGCCCAGCGACGCCTATCCGGACGACATGGTGATCGCCGAGCTTGCCGACTATCTGGAGCGGCACACGGTGCTGAAGATCGAGCGCATCCTCCGGAGCTGGGCCGGGCTGCGCTCCTTTGTCGCCGACCATTGCCCGGTGGTCGGGTTCGACCCTGAGGCGGAGGGTTTCTTCTGGCTCGCCGGCCAGGGCGGCTACGGGATCATGATGTCTCCCGTCCTGGGCGAGGCGACCGCCAGTTTGATCGCGCGCGACCGGCTTCCAGACGACCTTGCGGCGCGCGGCCTGAGGCCCGCCGATCTCGCTCCGAGCCGACTGGAGCTACCGGGGTCAAGCCCCCGCCGGGCCGCGGATTAATCCGCTTGGCGGGATTCGGACCGCATGGCACCATGCCGGCCTTCTTGCCGGCGATGTGATTCGCCGGACCCGCGTCGATCGAAGTTCCGGTCCCAACCTATGTCGCGGGGCGGTCGGGGTCGATGGCCGGAGCGTTCGGGGGAGTTCGATGACCGAGGATCCGAAGCAGAGGCGCCCGGTCGACCGCCGGGTCGATCCACGCTTCGTCGTCAATTTACCCGCGCATGTGACGATCCGCGGCGAACGGGTGCTCTGCAAGCTGGTCGATATCTCGGAACACGGCGCCCTGATCGAGACGTCCGGGCCGGTTCACGTCGGGGACAAGGTCTCGCTTGATGTGCCGAAGATCGGCCCTACCATCGCGACTGTCCTGCGCATCACGCCGACCCATATGGCGATGGTGTTCCCGGGCGCGGTGGTGATCTCCTCGCTCGTGCCGAAGGATTGAGCGGGCGCGCTACTCGATCGGCGGGACGCGGACCATCTCCGCGACCTCGAACTCGCTGAACTCCTGGGAATCCGGCAGCTCGAGGTGCAGAGAGCCGAGCTGGCGATGGACCACGATCACCTCGCGCTTCTCGAGATAGGGCTGCGGCAGCATGATGAGCCGGCTGCCCACCTCGAGGCCCTGGGTCGCCGGCGGCTCCACGCAGGCGCCGCGGCGCGAGACGTTGAAGTAATGCGTGACGGCCACCGTGCGGCGGCGTTCGGCATCGTCGAACACCAGCACCGCCGCGCCGTCGAAGTGGAAGCGCGGCTCGCGTCTCTGGTCCGGGCTGTTCGTCCCCACTCGGTCTTCCCCATCGGATTCGATGCCGCACAATCTCCGCAGCTCTTGCAGGATGATGGCGCGCGGCTGGGTTTGTTGTCCGCCTCGCTGGTTATAGGCCGCGGCCATTTCGACGGCAATCGATGAACAAGGCTAACGAAGCTATTGAGCGCGCCGAGCCGTGCCGCTAACGTTTCTCGATCGAATCCGGGGGGAAGTTCAATGGCGGATTCCGAACTCTCCGACATTCTGCTGATCGAGGACACGCCCTCGATGGCCCGGGTCTATCTTGAATACCTGAAGCGTGGCCCGTTCCGCGCCCGGCACTGCATGACCGGACAGGAAGCCCTCGCCGACATCGCCGCCCAGCCCACCGACGCCGTCCTGCTTGATCTCCGCCTGCCCGATATGGATGGGCTCGACGTCCTGAAGCACATCCGCGCGCACGCCTATCAGGTGGCGGTCGTCGTGATCACGGCCGACGGTTCGCTCAACCGCGCGGTCGAGGCGATGCGCGAAGGCGCGCTGGATTTTCTGGTCAAGCCATTCAACGCCGACCGGCTGTTGATCACCCTCGGCAACGTGCTGGAGCGGCGGCGCCTCAACTCGATGGTCGAGAGTCTGAGCGGCCAGGCGGGCGGTGAGGCCGGGGCGCAGTCGGCGATCCAGCCGCTCCACATCACCGAGCGGCAGGCGATCGAGCAGGCGATCCGGCTCTGTAACGGCAACGTCGTGCGGGCCGCGGCGCTGCTCCAGGTGAGCGCCTCGACCGTCTACCGCAAGCTCGCCCATTGGCACGAGGCCGCGCACGAGCCGGTGCGCCACGAGGCGCTGGGCCCGGCCGGCACGCACTGAGCAGGACAGCGCGTGGGCCGGACACGGCTCGGCACCTCGGTCGGATCAGCGCCGTTCGCCGATGATCAGCAGATATTCCCGCTGGACCTTGAGCCCGGCCTCGACCGCGAAGGCGTTGTGGTAGGCATCGACGTCGCGCTTCAAAGCCCGCCTTCCCGCTACGCCGAGGCTTTCATGCAGCGCCCGCAACGGGCCGAAGCCGCGCAGATACCAGTGCCAGATGTCGTCGGCATTGTCGTAGTAGGCGGAGCTGACGCGGTGCTCGAATCTCAGGGAGAAATCGCGGCCAAGCAGACTTTCCGCGTGGTCGGGATCGCCCCAGGAGAGCGGCGAGGGCGACGACGCGGGCATACCGGAATGGGCGGCGATGAGGCCGAAGAACTCTGCGACGGCGCCGTCGGGTGTCCAGGCCGTCATGCAGAGCCGCCCGCCCTTGCGGCAGACGCGGCCGAGCTCGGCGGCGGCGCGCTTCTGGTCGGCAGCGAAAATGACGCCGAAGGTCGAGATCACGCGGTCGAAGCTTTGATCCGCGAAGGGCAGCTGCTCTGCCGGTGCCAGTCGATAATCGATACGCGGCGTGATCAATGCTGAGAGCTGCTGTGCCGCCTCGAGCAGCTTGGGCGCGATGTCGATCGCTGAAACCCTGGCGCCGCCCCTGGCCGCGTTGCGCGCGCTCCAACCGGTGCCCGTGGCGACATCGAGCACATCGTGATCCGGCTGGGCGTTCAGGCGCTGGGCGGCATGGGCCAGCGCATCAGAGATGGCGAAGCTCACCTCGTCATAATGCTTGCCGCCGGCGCTCCAGAGCGTGCCGGCGGCTTGCAGCGCGTTGGAAAGATGCGTGGTCATATCGTTGGGCATGCGGGCCTCCTGGGTTGTGGGGGCCGCATACGACACCGGCGCCGGCCGCCACGCTACTCCAGGAACTGTAGTGGGCGCGCAACGGAAGCGTGTGTAGGATCGCCGCTCCGGAGGTGACGCCGTGAAGAGCTACAACCAGTTCTGCCCGATCGCCAAAGCCGCGGAGATCTTCTGCGAGCGTTGGACCGCCCTCATCCTGCGCGACCTCTCGGGAGGCGGCGCCAGGTTCTCCGACCTGCAGCGCGGCGTGCCGCTGGCCTCGCCGACGCTGCTCTCGCAGCGACTGAAGGCGCTGCAGCAGGAAGGCATCGTGGCGCGCCGCCGGGCGCCGGGCGCCAAGGTCTGGACCTACCATCTCACACCCGCCGGCGAGGAGTTCGTGCCTCTGGTGGTCGGACTCGGTGTCTGGGGCCAGCGCTGGTCGCGTCGCGAGCTCGCCGAGCATGAGATCGATCTCGGCCTGCTGCTTTGGGCCCTGGAGAAAGGCGTGCGCCCGGATGCGTTCGGCGAACGCCGCACCGTGATTGAGATCGAGTTCACCGACCAGCCGGCGAAGAAGCGGCGCTGGTGGTTCCTCAACGAGAAGGGCAAGTGCGAGCTCTGCCTGCGGGCGCCCGATCGCGAGTCGGATCTTTATGTCATCGCCACATTGCCCGACGTGATCCGCGTCTGGCGCGGCGACGTGTCGGTCGCCCATGCACTCTCCGACGGGCATATCGACCTCGTAGGGCCGCAAACCTTGCGCAAGGCGTTCCGCCATTGGTTCGGCGTGGCGGCACTCGCACACGTCAAGTCGGTGCGACCGGGCGAAGCCCCGAAGGCTTCAGCGCGCTTGGCCGCCGTTCACTGAGCGGCAGATCGCGGCGAAGGCTTCGAGCGCTCCACCCATCTCGGCCTCCAACGCGACGAGGTTGCGCTCTACGCCCTCCGAAGACGCGGCATCGCCCGCCGTTTCGATCGTGGCGGCGGCTTCGGCGAGATCGGTAAGGCCGAAGCTGGCGCAGGCATGCTTCAGGGAATGGGCCTGGCGGCCGAGCTCGCGCCAGTCCTGCGCGTCAAACAGACGCCGGAGTGCGATGACCGATGCGCGCGTCTCTTCCTCGAACAGACCCGCGAGGCGCAGGAACGCCGCGTCGCCGACATCGGATCGCATCTGATCGATGAGCCGCCGATCGATCGCCATCGCTCAAGTGCCGGCGGAGATGGCGAAGTCGAAGCTGATCGCAGCGCCCGTCAGTGCAGTGAGCTTGGGCGAGGTTGCAACGAAGACCAGCTCGCCGATCTCCTCCGGCGTGACGAAGCGCGCCTTGGCGCCCTGCGGATACTTGCTGCGGAGATTCTCCAGATAGGCCTTGGGGTCGCCCCCGCCGAACTTGTTGGCCTGGTAGGCGAGCATCGGCGTGTCGACGTCGCCGGGGCAGATGGCAAGCGCGCGGATGCCACGTGGCGCCAGCTCGACCGCCAATGCCTTGGTGAGAATCACCACGCCGCCCTTGGAGGCACAATAGATGGCGGCGCCTGCATTGCCCATGAGGCCGGCATCGGAGGCGATGTTGACGATGATGCCGCCGGTCTTCTCCAGCTCTGGAATCGCATAGCGGTTGGCGAAGAACACGCCCTTCAGGTTGATGTCGATCACGCGGTCCCATTCCGCCTCGGACGCCTGATCCGAAGGGCCTTCGATCCAGACGCCCGCCGCCGCCACCAGCACATCCAGCCGACCGAAGGCGGCCACCGTCTCACGCGCCATGCGCTCGCAATCGGCGACCTTGGTGACGTCGGCCGTGATGTTGAGCACGCCATCGACCTTGGGATCGAGGTCCGCGACCGCGACCCTGGCGCCCGCCTCGCGGAAACGCGCGGCGATGGCGCGGCCCATGCCGCCATTGCCGCCGGTGATGAGGACGACCCGGTTGTCTTGCTCGCGCATCAGCTGCCTTTGATTTCCTGGATGATGTTGCCGCCATCGACGACGATCACTTGGCCGGTCAGATAGCTCGCCTGCTCGCTCGCGAGGAAGAGCGCGACGGCACCCACCTCCTCCGGGCGACCCGGACGGCCGATCGGCGTCGCGCGGCCGGCGCGGCGCTCGATCTCCGTCGAGGAGCCGGTGTCGATCCAGCCGGGCGCGACCGCATTGGCGGTGATGCCTCGACTGCCAAGCTCGAACGCGAGCGCGCGCGTGTAGCCGGTCATCGCCGCCTTGGCCGCGCCATAAGCGCCGCCATTCGGATAGATGACCAAAGGGCCGCTGACCGAAGCGATGTTGACGATACGGCCGTAGCGGCGGCGCAGCATCAGCGGGATCGCCGCGCGGGTTACGAAGAAGCAGGTGTCGAGATTGATGGCGAGCGCGTCGTGCCATTCGTCGTCGCCGATCCGGGCCACCGGCGAAGCCTTGCCCTTGCGGCCGGTCTGCAGCATTCCGGCGTTGTTGACGAGGATGTCCAACCGGCCGAAGCGCTGCTTCACCGCGGCGACGAGATCGTGCGCCGGCTTCGGCTTGGCAAGATCCGCGGCGAAGGCGGCCTTGGCAGCGTCTTCCGCCGGCAGCGCCTTCAAGCGATCGAAGATGCGCGTGGTGGTCGAGGTGATCGCGACCTTCGCGCCCGCCTCCGCCAGCAGGCGCGCGGTGGCGAAGCCGATCCCGTCGGGCGCGCCGGCGCCGGTCACCAGCGCCACGCGACCCGACACTCCTCCTCCGCTGCTTTCCATGATCCCCGTCCGAAGTCTTGCGACGCGGGTTGCATCATGCTTGGCCGAGGCGGCGCTGACCACCCCCTTGCCGAGCCATCGGCGCTTCGCTATGAGTCGACCCAGCGGTCGCCGGCCGATGCTCTCCATCGGGACCCCGGCCTCCGTCGCGCCGTGCATGCGGTACATATCCATATGTAACCTCGGCGCGCTCCCTTCCTCCACCCGAGTTCCGTGAGCGCGGCCGCGGTGGAGGTGCGTTCAGAAATGCCGACCGTAGACGTTGCGCCGCCCGTTCCAGGCATCGCCGCCGGAGCCGTCGAGGCGATGGTGAAGCGCGAGCGCGACCGCTTTCTTCAATCCAATCCGAAGTCCGCGAAGCTGGCGGAAGCCGCGCGGCCGCATTGGCACAATGGCGTGCCAATGCATTGGATGCTCGACTGGTCGACGCCCTTTCCCCTCTTCGCCAAGGAGGCGAAGGACGCGAAGCTGACCGATGTCGATGGCCACGACTACGATGACTTCTGCCTCGGCGATACCGGTTCCATGTTCGGCCATTCGCCGGAGCCGGTGGCGCGCGCCATCGCCGAACAGGCGCGGCGCGGCTTGACCTACATGCTGCCGACCGAGGACGTGCCGGAAGTCGGCAGGCTGTTGTCCGACATGTTCGGACTCCCGTTCTGGCAGGTCGCCACGACCGCAACGGACGCCAACCGCTTCGTGATCCGCATCTGCCGCGCCATCACCGGGCGGCCAAAGGTGTTGATCTTCAACGGCTGCTATCACGGCGCGGTCGACGACACCTTCCTCCGGCTCGATAACGGCGCTCCGAAGAACCGTGCCGGCCTGCTGGGCCAGGTCTATGACCTGACCCAGGGCACGGTGGTGATCGAGTTCAACGATCTCGATGCCTTGGAGCAGGCGCTGAAGCGGGGCGACGTCGCCTGCATCCTGACCGAGCCGGCCTTGACCAATGTCGGCATGGTGCTGCCTGAGCGCGGCTATCTCGACGGCATGCAGGCGCTTGCCAGGGCCTATGACACGCCGCTCGTGATCGACGAGACCCATACGATCTCAACCGGCTACGGCGGCTACACCCGGATGCATGGTCTCAGGCCAGATTTCTTTACCCTGGGCAAACCGGTCGCGGGCGGCATCCCCTGCTCGGTCTTCGGCAGCACCGCGGAGATGGCCGAGCGCATGCGCCGGGCCGAGCGGGAAGCGGGACCCGGCTACAGCGGCATCGGCACGACCTTGAGCGCCAATGCGCTGCAGCTCCATTGCATGCGCGCCAATCTCGCCGAGGTGATGACGCCGGACAACTACCGCCACATGCTCGATCTCTCCGAACGGCTCGCGCGCGGCATCGAGCGCGAGATCGCGGCACGCGACGTGCCCTGGCACGTCTCCAATGTGGGCGCCCGGGCGGAGTTCGTCTGCGCGGCCGAGCGGCCGAAGAACGGCGCTCAAGCGAAGGCGGCGATGCGGCCGATGCTCGAGCTCGCCGTGCATCTCTTCCTGCTCAACCGCGGCGTGCTGATCGCGCCGTTTCACAACATGACCCTGGTGTCGCCGGTCACGACGGCGGACCAGGTCGATCACCTCGTCAAGACGGTCGGGACCTGTCTCGACGAGTTGACGCAGTAGAGGCGCGTCGGCCATGGATATGAAAGCAACAGCACAATCGCATTCCGGCATCGCGACGGTCGAGGAATGCGACGCCTTTCTGGCGGCGCATCCGGGGATCGAGAACGTGCAGATCTTCTTCGTGAACCAGTCGGGCGTGCCGCGGGGCAAGAACCTGCGACGCCGCGACATCCGGCCGGTCTTCGAATACGCGCGCATGATTCCGGGAACGATGCTGGCACTCGACATCAACGGCGGCGATGTCGAGGAGAGCGGCTTCGTGATGAGCGACGGGGACGCCGATCGCCTCGGGCGACCAGTGCCCGGCACGCTCGCGCCGGCGCCGTGGCTGGGCGACGACTTCGCCCAGGTGATGCTCTCGGTCTACGAGCTCGACGGCACGCCCTGCATCGTCGACCCGCGCCACGTGCTGCAGGGCGTGATCGACCGGTTCAAGGAGCTCGACCTGACGCCGGTCGTCGCCTGCGAGCTGGAGTTCTACGTGATCGACCGCAAGCTGCCGGAGTCCGGCGGCCGCCAGGGTCCCGCCTCGCCGGTCACCGGTCATCGCAGCAAGCATATCCAGGGCTACGGCCTGCGCGAGCTCGACGATTTCCAGCCCTTCCTCCAGGAGCTTTATGCCCATGGCGAAGCGGCGGGCCTGCCGCTGGAATCCTCGATCTCCGAGAACGCGCCGGGCCAGCTCGAAGTCGGCCTGGTGCACCGGGCCGATGCGCTCCGGGCGACGGACGAGGCCGCGATCTTCAAGCGCGTCGTCAAGGGCACGGCAGTTCGCCATGGTTTCGAGGCGACTTTCATGGCGAAGCCGCACAACGATCTCGCCGGCAGCGGCCAGCATCTCCATGTCAGCCTCGCCGACCGCGACGGGCGCAATGTCTTCGCCGCCGATGGGCCGGAGGGCGACGCGCTCATGCGCTATGCGATCGGCGGCATGAAGGCGCTGCTCGAGGAGTCGATGGCGATCTTCGCGCCCAACGCCAATTCCTATAAGCGATTCCAGGCCAACCTCTACGCGCCGGTGGCGCCGACCTGGGGCGTCAACAATCGCACGGTCGGCTTCCGGGTGACCGCGGGCGCGCCGTCGTCGCGCCATATCGAGCACCGCATCTCCGGCGCCGATGCGAACCCGGCGCTGGCGGTGGCGGCGATGCTGGCCGCCGTGCATCACGGGATCAAGCATCGCATCGATCCAGGCCCGCCGATCGTCGGCGACGGCTACGTGCAGGCGGCGCAGCAGGGCTGGGGCCTGCCGCGGCATTGGGTGAAGACGCTCGACGCCTTCGAGGCATCGGCCGCGATGAAGGACTATCTCGGCCCGCGCTTCCACCACATGTTCACCGCGATCAAGCGCGCCGAGCACGACCGGTTCATGAGCCAGGTCACCGAGCTCGACTACGAATGGTATCTGCGCAACGCCTGACCGCGAGCTGCGCCACAGCGCGCTGCGTCGGCTAACCACGTTGCCGATTGACGCCATCTTGTAGGCTCATGGACGGGCGTGGTAGTTTTTAGCCAAATCAAGGCCCTAGACTCGCCGCCTGGGAACGATGGCGCGGATCACGGGTCGAACTTGGACAGCGGAGCGCAGCCTTGGGTCTCTTCAGGAGCAAGAAGCCGGTCGAAGTGAGAGTGGGATCCCGGTACCGCGTCGGTGGCTCGCCGCTGATGGTCTGGGAGGTTGCCAACCTGTTTCAGGGGATCGACGGCACCCCCTACGCCCATATCTTCTGCCTGGCCGATCCCAGCCGCCGCAAGACGGTGGCGCAGAACGCGCTCGCGTCCGGGCATCAATACGTGCGCATCACCGATGCGCACGCGCATTAGCAGCTAGGCGAAACGCCCGCGCCCGGCACGAGACCGCGGCCCGGATATCCCACTCTCCCTTGAACCGACGCGGAGACCAGAATGGCGCGCCGATCGCTGGAGCTTGACGACCGGCTCTATGACTACCTGCAGCAGAAGGGCGTGCGCGAGAGCGAGCTCCTGAAGGACCTGCGCGCCGAGACGTCCAAATTGTCCGGCGCCGGCATGCAGATCGGCCCCGAGCAGGGCGCCTTCATGGCCCTGATCGTCGAGCTGATCGGCGCCAGGCGCGCGCTCGAGATCGGCACCTTCACCGGCTATTCCAGCCTCTGCGTCGCGGGCGCCCTCCCGCCGGACGGCAAGCTCATCTGCTGCGACGTCAGCGAGGAGTATACCGCGGTCGCCCGCAACTACTGGCGCCGCGCCGGGCTCGAGAGCCGGATCGAGCTCCGCCTGGGGCCCGCCCTCGCCACGCTCGACGCCTTGATCGAAGCCAAGGTCCCGGATTTCGACTTCGCCTTCATCGACGCCGACAAGGGCAACTACCCGAACTACTACGAGCGCGTGCTGAAGCTGCTCCGCCCGGGCGGCCTCATCGCCATCGACAACGTGCTCTGGGGCGGCGACGTCGCGGATCCTGCGAAGCACGATGAGGACACCGACGCCATCCGGGCCTTGAACGACCAGGTCCGCGGCGACGAGCGCGTGACCCTGAGCCTGATCCCGATCGGCGACGGGGTGACGCTGGCGCGGAAGCGGTAGGCTTTTAGTACGGATCCCTGATCAGCGGGGTCGTGGAGCAGTGGATGCCGCCGCCGTTCAGATGCATCGCGTCGTAGGGCAGCGCCTTCCACGCGACCTTGTGCCTGGCGAACTCGTCGAGGATGCGGTCGGAGCCGCCTTCCGGGATGAGGAGCCGGCGCGGCGCGACGGCCAGCGAATTCACAATCCATTCGTAGTCGGACGGGGCGACCTCGATGGTCTGGATGTGCCTCGCCTTCAGCTCCTCGATGAACGAATAGGGAAGGCCGGCCGGATTGATCAGGGCGAGGTCGCGATCGACCATCAGGAACGCGCCGTCGATATGGATGTCGTAGCCGACGAGATCGATGACGAGAAGCTCGACGCCTTGACGCTTCAGGACCTCGCCCACCTGCGCCGCACCCTCGCGGTTGACGCGGATGCCGCAACCGATGACGGCAGTCTTCGGATTGATCCAGGCGAAGCTGCCACCCTCCATCAACGCCGAGCCAGAGAGGGTGCGCAGGATCGGCACCCCGAGTTGCGCCAGGGTTCGGGTGATCGCGAGTTCCTCGCCGCGCCGGATACGGGCGCCCATACGGCAGACGATGGCGCCGCCCTTGACCATGATCAAGGGGTCGCGCGTGTAGCAGGACTTCAGGCGCTTGCCGGCATGGCCCTCGACGTGGACGACCTCGACCCCCTCCGCTTCCAATGCCTTGACCAGCCCGTCATGCTGAGCCTGCATCTGCGCCAAGGGCGGAACCCGGTCGCTCTGGAAGTACCACCCCTCCTCCAGATCGCCGAAGGAGCCGATCTCGGGGATACGCTTCTTGGGATCGACGATCTTCATCTCGTCGCCCGGCCGGTGCACCAGCACCGCGCGCATCCGCCCGACATCATTGTCGATCCCCCAAGCGCGGCCCCAATAGCGTTCAAGCTCGTCCGCCGTTTCGAACTCCGGCGTCGCGCCGGCGGCGAACATCTTGACCGTCTGGTTGTAGATCCAATGCGCGGTGGATTCGCCGGTCTCAGTCATCCCAATCCCCTAACGGAGAAGCCCAGGCGCCGAGCCTAGCACATCCGCAGGGACCGCCATCAGCGGCCAGGCGCGGCGCAGCATCGACGTCCTATCCGGCCACATGACTGGCGAGGCCCACCAGATCGATCAGCGCGTGGGCGACGACCAGCGGCCACAGCCGCCCGGTGCGCGCGTAGTAGAGACCGAACACGAAGCCGATCGGTACGATGCCCACAATGCCGATCGGGCCCTGGTAGAGATGGTAGCTGAGACGGAGCGCGATGCTCACATTGACCGAGGTCCAGAAGCCCTGACGCTCCTTGAGCGCAGAGATGACGTAGGCACAGACGAACGCCTCCTCGAAGAATCCGTTGAGCGCGGAAGTCGCGACCAGGGTGGCGACGGCGAAGCCAGGCGTCACGAAATCCGGATGCTGGGCCGACTGGACCAATCCCGGAAACAGGCTCGCCGCCAGCGCGTAAGAGACGTAGGCCGCGAGATAGGCGCCGGGCATCAGAAGGAAGCCGATGCCGGTCTCTTTCCATCCGGGGCGCAGCCCGATCCGGCCGGGCGTCCAGCCGCGCAGGCGCAAGAATGGAATCAGGACGGCCAGGATCGCCAGCTCGTAGACGATCAGCACTTCCAGATGCGATTCCGAGATGTGGCCGGCCGTCCTACCGAGAAGGGTCGCCGCGAGATTGCCGACGATCGGATAGCCGAAGGCGAGCGCCACGACGATCGCGAACTCGGCCCGCGGCGACAAGCCCTCGATATATCGACGCATTCCCCCGGCCCTTCGCGACGCCGACGCCATGGTGGCGCATCGCGATCAGGCGATCAATCGCCGCGCCATCACCCACATGCCGATCTCTTCGAGATCTGTTGCGAACGGGAACTCGCCGACGCACTGGAAGCCGTTGCGTTCGTAGAAGGCGCGGGCGCGGGTGTTGGACTTCAGCACGTCGAGCCAAAGCAGCGGGGCGCGCGCCTTGGCCATGGCGGCGATCGCCGCCAGCAGCCGCGCGCCGTGGCCGCGGCCGGCCTGCTCTGCAAGGAAGTAGATCTTCTGCAGCTCGCTGCCGTGCGGCGTTGCGCCGCCGAGCGCGACGGGAAGCGCGCGATCCCAGTTGAGCTTGGCGAAGCCGATCGCGGTGCCGTCCGGCAGTCCGGCGATGAGCCAGGCGGCGAGGTCGGGCCGCGCGAGGCTCGCATCCAGCGCCTTCGCACCGTATTCCGCCTCGATATAGGCTTCGAGCCGGGCGGGCGACCAAATGCCGGTAAAATGCTGGCGATAGGTGTCCGCGCCGAGCCGTTCCAGCACCGCGCGATCGCCGGGCTCGGCGATCCGGATAGTTAACACAGGATTGCCATTCTTCAGCGAGGCGTGCGCGCGCCGAGCATCTGATGCATACCACACTCCCTTGTGTTGAAACTTCGCCGCGGATACTCGCATCGCGGCAGACTCCGTGACGATAGTAGTCCGCCTTGGCCGGCCCGGCCCCAATGGTCTCGGCCCTGCGCGGCAGTATCACGGTAGACCATGCCGGAGTCCGTTCCGCCCTGGCGCCGGGCACCCCTCTTGGTTCCGCAGACGCGATCGCACGCAGGCAGTGGCGCGCGCTGCATGTCCAGCGGTAGGTTGCGCGGGGGGCCCGTCGTGGATTTCGACGTCTTCATGATCGCCTACCGGGAGCGCAACCGCGCCGCGCATTGGGAGCGGCTGCGCGGCTTCGTGCCCGAGGCGCGCCTGGTGGAGGGGATCAAGGGCATCGCCGCCGCGCATTGCGCCTGCGCCGAGTTGGCGCGCACACCCTGGTTTTTCGTGGTCGATGCCGACAACTGGGTGCTCGACGGGTTCGATTTCGCCGTGCCCTTCGATCCCGATCCCGACGAGGTCGCGACCTGGGCGGCGACCAACCCGATCAACGGGCTCTACTACGGCCATGGCGGCATCAAGCTGTTTCCAAAGGCGCGTTTCGCCGAGGCAGCGACCCGCGACTTCGGCATCGACATGTCGATGAATCTTGCGCTGCGCAACCGCTGGCTCGACATCCGCGCGTCGGAGCACCGCTTCAACACCGATCCCTACAACACCTGGGGCACCGCCTTCCGCGAATGCGTGAAGCTGGTCGTCGGCACGACCCTGGGCGGATTCCGGCCCCGCGCACTGGCCCGGGCACGGCTGGAGACCTGGTGCACCAAGGGCGCCGAGGCGCGGTTCGGGCAATGGTGCCTGGCCGGCGCCCGCGAGGGCCGGCTCTACGGCCGCAAGTACTGCCGCGACGACACGGCGCTGCAGCGGATCAACGACTATGCCTGGATGCGTGCGCTGTTCGACCGCCTGCACCGCCAGCGACCGGTCGGCTCGAAGCAGGTGCCGGAGAGGAGCTCCTGACGGCAGATTCGGCTGCTACGGACAGTTGAGGAGTTTTGGTACCAGTGCCAGGACGAGCGCGATCCCGACGAGACCGCTCGCTCCGGAAATGCCGCAGGGGACATCCCCGAGGAGCCCGGCCCGCGCCGGTCCGAAACGATCCTGTGGCGCGGGATTCAGTGCCGAAAAGCGTGTGCTTCCGCAACCGATACGGTCAATGTGCCACCTTCGGCATCCTTGACCTCCGCATGTGGACGCAGCGGCGTTAACGCCTGTTTGCAGATATCAGCCGCCACCGAGGTCGCGAGATTCGACCTTGTCGCCTTCCTTGATGCCGAGTGCGTTGGCCGTGCCGCCGTTGACCTCCAGCACGGCCTTGACCGGTGCCGTCGAGGGGATCGGGGTCTCGTCCAGCGGCACCGCGCTGTGGGCGATGTGGGCGATCGTCCCATCCGCCTTGATGAACAGCATGTCGAGCGGGATGAGC
>DATKMF010000055.1:0-3769 GCA_035542015.1 Candidatus Cybelea sp. | reverse complement strand
CGCCTACCAGGCGGACGGCGCCGTCGTGATCCGCGGCGCCTTCGCCGATTGGATCGCGCCCTTGCGCGAGGGGGTGGCGCGCAACATGCGCGAGCCCGGACCCTATGGCACCGAGAACGTGAAGCCGGGCGACGGCGGCGGCAGCTTCTTCGACGATTACTGCAACTGGCAGCGCATCCCGGAATTCACCGCCTTCGTCATGCAATCGCCGGCGGCCGCGATCGCCGGCGCGCTCATGCGTTCGAAGGCGGTGCAGATCTTCCACGACCATGTCCTGGTGAAGGAGCCGGGCACGCCGAAGGCGACGCCCTGGCACCAGGACATGCCCTATTACTGCGTCGATGGGATGCAGACCGTGAGCTACTGGATCCCGCTCGATCCGGTGACCGAGGCCAACACCCTGCGCCTCGTGCTCGGCTCGCATCTCTGGCCGAAGCTGGTGCGGCCGGTGAAATGGGCGGCGGGCGACGACTTCTACGCCAACGATTCGGATTTCATGGACCTGCCCGATCCCGATCATGGGCAGCATCGCATCCTCGCCCCGGCGCTGGAGCCCGGCGACGCCATCGCCTTCAACTACCGCACGGTGCACGGCGCCGCCGGCAATACCGGACCGGCGCGGCGTCGCGCCTTCTCCTGCCGCTTCGTCGGCGACGACGTCCGCTTCATCGAACGCCCCGGCCGCACCTCGCCGCCCTATCCCGGCATCGACCAGAAGTCCGGCGAGCGCCTGCGCGAAGACTGGTTCCCGACGGTCTGGCGCGCGTAACACGCGCACAGGGTTCGCGCCTCGCATTATCGATGCTACTCTCCCGTCCGTGGGGCCGCTGGCCTCGTGACGGGCGTCCTAGTGGAACTGATTCATGTCAAGATGAGCGACGGCGAACCCGAGGCCATCGCGCGGAGCTATCCGCGCACCACATCGCTCGATTTCCTGGATCGCTGCCGGCCGGCGACCGCCGCCTTCTATCGCTATTGGGAGGGGAAGCGCCGCGGACGGCCGATGCCGGCGCGGGGCGACATCGATCCCCTGGAAATGAAGGACTGGCTGGCCGGCGTCGCCCTGGTCGACGTGGTGCGCGACGGCGCGGCGGGGGACTACGCGCTGCGCTATCGCCTGATCGGCACGCGCCCCACCATGCTGCGCGGCCAGGACGTGACCGGCCGGCGGGTCGAGGTCGGCTATTTCGGCGCCAGCCTCGAAGCGGCGCTGGAGAACTACCGGCTGGTGATCGAGCAGAAGACCCCGGTCTACGACTGGGACCACACGCCCTCGTCGGACGGCTTCGCCCGCGAGGCCGAGACCCTGCTGCTGCCTTTGTCCTCCGACGGCGAGACCGTGGACATGGTGCTGGTCTACCAGGAGGTGGACACGCTGCGGTGATGCGCGGGTTGGTCGGCGCGCGACGCCGATGATAGGCTCCCCCCACCCCATCCACCGGAGCGCGCATGACCGCCCAGTTTCCAGCCAAGTTCACCGGCACATCCCGCTACATCACGACCCGCGACCTCGAGATCGCGGTCAACGCCTCGGTCACCCTCGGCCGGCCGCTGCTGGTGAAGGGCGAGCCGGGCACGGGGAAGACCGTGCTTGCCGAGGAGGTCGCGGCGGCGCTGCGGCTGCCGCTCATCACCTGGCACATCAAGTCGACCACCAAGGCGGCGCAGGGGCTCTACGAGTATGACGCGGTGGCGCGGCTGCGGGACGGCCAGCTCGGCGACGCGCGCGTGCACGACATCCGGAACTACATCGTCAAGGGCAAGCTCTGGAACGCGTTCGAGAACGAAACGCCGGTCGTGCTGCTGATCGACGAGATCGACAAGGCGGATATCGAGTTCCCGAACGATCTCCTGCAGGAGCTCGACCGCATGGAGTTCTTCGTCTACGAGACCAAGGAGACGGTGACCGCGCTCCACCGGCCGATCGTCATCGTCACCTCGAACAACGAGAAGGAGCTGCCGGACGCCTTCCTGCGCCGCTGCTTCTTCCACTACATCCGCTTCCCCGACAAGGAGGTGATGGAACGGATCGTCGCCGCGCATTATCCCGACATCAAGCGCAACCTGCTGCGGGAAGCGATGACCCTGTTCTACGAGATCCGCGAGGTGCCGGGCCTGAAGAAGAAACCCGCCACCTCCGAGCTGCTCGACTGGCTGAAGCTCCTGGTGGCCGACGAGGTGCCCGTGGAGGCGCTGCGCTCCAAGGACCCGCAAGTGGTCGTGCCGCCCTTGTATGGCGCGCTCCTGAAGAACGAGCAGGATCTGCACCTGTTCGAGCGCGTGGCCTTCCTGGCGAGGCGTGGGCAATAAGAACTATGCGGGTAGACCCGTCGACCCCTCACCCCAACCCTCTCCCTCAAGGGGAGAGGGGGAATTTTGTGCGCTGTGGCATATGACGGCCAAGCACCTTCGGGCAGCTAGGCTGAGAGAGAATCAGACGGATGCAGAGCGGAAGATGTGGCTGCTGCTACGTGATCGGCGGCTGGCAGGCTTCAAGTTCCGCCGCCAAACGCCAATCGGGCGCTATATTGTCGATCTCTTCTGCCCGCAGAAGGGCCTGATCATCGAGCTCGACGGCGGACAGCATAACGGCAGTGTCGCCGATGCGAAGCGCACGGCGTGGCTCGAAGCAAATCACTACAAAGTCCTCCGTTTCTGGAACAACGACGTTCTTAAGAATCCGGATGGAGTCCTCACAATGATTTTGAAGGCGCTACAAAGAACCCCCTCTCCCCCTGAGGGAGAGGGTCGGGGTGAGGGGTCGACGGGTCTCTCCGACAAGCCGCGCGGTGTCAGGAGCCCAGCCTGATGTTCGCCGGCTTCGTCACCGCACTCCGCAATGAAGGCGTCAACGTCTCCCTCACCGAGTACCTCACCTTGATCGGCGCGATGAAGCGGGGCGTGGTGCAGCTCGATGTGGAGGACTTCTATTTCCTCGCCCGTGCCACGCTGGTGAAGGACGAGCGGCTGATCGACCGGTTCGATCGGGTCTTCGCGCTCTATTTCCACGGCCTCTCCACCGTGTCGGGCGAGATCCTGGCGGAGATCCCGGAAGACTGGCTGAAGGCGCTGGCCGAGAAATACCTCACGCCGGAGGAATTGGCGCAGATCCAGACTCTCGGCGGTCTCGACAAGCTGCTGGAGACTCTCCGCCAGCGCCTCGCCGAGCAGCAGGGGCGGCATGAGGGCGGGTCGAAATGGATCGGCACCGCGGGCACCTCGCCCTTCGGTGCCTATGGTGCCAATCCCGAAGGCATCCGCATCGGCCAGGATCGGTCGCGCAACCGCTCGGCCGTGAAGGTCTGGGACCGGCGCGAGTTCCGCGACCTCGACGGCGAGGTCGAACTCGGTACCCGTGCCATGAAGCTGGCGCTCCGCGGCCTCCGGCGCTGGGGCCGCGAGGGCGAGGCCAATGAGCTCGATCTTTCAAACACGATCCGCAAGACCGCGGAGAACGCGGGCTCGCTGGACATCCAGATGCGGCCCGAGCGGCGCAACAAGATCAAGATCCTGCTGCTGCTCGATATCGGCGGTTCGATGGACGACCATATCGAGGAATCGGCGCGGCTGTTCTCGGCGGCCAAGTCCGAGTTCAAGCACCTGGAGACCTTCTACTTCCACAACTGCCCCTATGAGCGGCTGTGGCGCGAGAACCGCCGGCGCTATGACGCCTGGACGCCGACCTCGCAGGTGCTGAACACCTACGGCCCCGACTGGTCGCTGATCTTCGTCGGCGACGCGACCATGAGCCCCTACGAGATCACAGAGG